>NZ_JBDNXE010000084.1:0-18721 GCF_047721585.1 Gluconacetobacter sp. | reverse complement strand
TGGCGGACCGGCTGCACAACATGCGCACGCTGCATTACGTGCAGCGGCTGGACCGGCGCCAGCGCATCGCCCGCGAGACCATGGAAATCTATGCGCCCCTGGCCGGGCGCATCGGCATGGACAAGGTCAAGACCGAACTCCAGAACCTGTCCTTCGCGGAACTGGAGCCGGAAGCCAACACCACCATCCGCGCGCGGCTCAACTACCTGCGCGGCCAGGGCGCGGATGTGATCGAAGAGGTCCGGCGCGATCTGGTCCGGCTCTGCCGCGAGGCCGGCCTGGGCGAGGTCGAGGTATCGGGGCGCGAGAAATCGCCCTTCTCGATCTGGGAAAAGATGCAGAAGCGCAATGTCGCCTTCGAGCAGCTTTCCGACATCATGGCCTTCCGCATCCTCGTCCCGACGCGCGAGGCCTGTTACGTGGCCCTGGGCGCGGTCCACGCGGCCTTCCCGGTCATCGTCGGCCGGTTCAAGGATTACATCTCCACCCCCAAGGCCAACGGCTATCAGAGCCTGCATACGGGCGTGACGCTGCGCTATCCGCGCAACCAGAAGATCGAGGTGCAGATCCGCACCGCCGAAATGCACGACATCGCCGAAAACGGCGTGGCGTCGCACTGGATGTACAAGCAACTGCCCGGTGCCGGCGGCGCGGGGCAGGTCGTCACCGGCCTGCGCTGGGTGCAGGATCTGCTGGACATCCTGGAGGATTCGGCGGCCCCGGACGAGTTCCTGGAAAACACCAAGCTCGAACTCTACCAGGATCAGGTCTTCTGCTTCACGCCCAAGGGGCAACTGATCTCGCTGCCGCGCGGCGCCACGCCGGTCGATTTCGCCTACGCGGTGCACAGCCAGGTCGGCGACACCTGCGTGGGCGCGCGCATCAACGGGCGGCTGATGCCGCTGCGTCACGAATTGCAGAACGGCGATCAGGTCGAGATCATGACGGCGCGCGGCGGCACGCCGTCACCGTCGTGGGAGCGATTCGTCGTCACCGGCAAGGCGCGGGCGCGCATCCGCCGCCATGTGGCGGCCCAGCAGCGCGAAGCCCATGTCGATAACGGCCGCGCCGCACTGGCCAAGGCGTTCCGGCAAGAGGGCGTGGACGGGTCGGAAAAGGTGCTGGACAGCCTTCTCGCCGACCTCAAGCAGGCGTCGGTCGAAGATCTGTACGTCGCGGTCGGCAACGGCAATATCGGGCCGCGCGACGTGGTGCACGCCGCCTATCCCGAACTGCGCCAGACGCCGCGCGCGCCGCGCATGGTCCCCGGCATCCCCATGCGCGCGCCCGCGCGCACCGCAAAGGCCAGGTCGGGCGGCGGCATGGCGCTGGCCGGCATCGGGCCGGGCATCGCGGTTCATTTCGCGGGGTGCTGCCATCCCCTGCCGGGCGACCGCATCGTGGGCATCGTCGCCACCGGCAAGGGCATCACCATCCACACCGCCGGCTGCCAGACGCTGGAAAGCTTCGCCGCCACGCCCGAGCGTTTCATGGATGTGGACTGGGATTACGACGTGATCGGTCGCGGTAATGGCGAGCCGCATATCGGGCGGTTGAGCATCGTCGCCGCCAACGAGCCCTCCATCCTCGCCACGCTGACGAATGTCGCCTCCAAGCATGACGGCACCATCGTCAATCTGCGCATCGTCAACCGCCAGCTCGATTTCATGGAGATCCTGGCGGATATCGAAGTGCGCGACCTGCGCCACCTGTCCTCGCTGATCGCGGCGATGCGCGCGG
Organism: Gluconacetobacter sp.; assembly: GCF_047721585.1. Classification (NCBI taxonomy): domain Bacteria; kingdom Pseudomonadati; phylum Pseudomonadota; class Alphaproteobacteria; order Acetobacterales; family Acetobacteraceae; genus Gluconacetobacter; species Gluconacetobacter sp. The sequence goes on along the minus strand of NZ_JBDNXE010000084.1, from coordinate 16,981 downwards.
CCAGCAGCGTCGTCCAGGTGGAGCGGGCGAAGGGATGAACCTGCTGGGCATCGGCTCCGACCTGTGCGACATCCGCCGCATCGAGCGCGCGCTGGACCGCCATGGCGAACGCTTCCTGGACCGGGTCTTCACCGAAGCCGAGCGGCGGCGCGCCGACCGGCGCAACGGGCAGGCGCGCCTGGGGGCCTACGCCAAGCGGTGGGCGGCCAAGGAAGCATGCGCCAAGGCCCTGGGGACAGGGTTTTCCCACGGCGTGTTCCACCGCGACCTGGGCGTGGACAATCTGCCGACCGGCCAGCCCGTGATGGTGCTCACCGGCGGCGCGCGCGCAAGGCTGGACGCGCTGCTGCCGCCCGGCGCCACGGCGCGCATTCTGCTGACCATGACCGACGAATATCCCTATGCGTTCGCACAGGTGATGATCGACGCTGGCCCCGTGGGTTAGGATCGGGCTAATAAGATCGCGCGCCGGTTGACAGGGGACGGTCCCCCCGGCTTCATCCGCTGGCCCCACGGGCGGCCCCCGCATCACCTTCCGGATTCAGACACCATACCTATGGATGACCCGCACAAGACCCATACATCACCCCTCTCGTCAGGGGGCGTTCTTCCGGCCTTGCGCGGCGTCTGGGACATGGCCCGCACCATCATCATCGCCGGCGCGCTGGCGATCGGGGTGCGCACCGTCCTGTTCGAGCCGTTCAACATCCCCTCCGGGTCCATGATCCCGACCTTGCAGGTCGGCGACTATCTCTGGGTCGCGAAATACAGCTACGGCTACTCCCATTTCTCGCTGCCGCGCTCGCCCGACCTGTTCAGCGGGCGCATCTTCGCGCGCACGCCTCATCGCGGCGACGTCGCGGTCTTCCGCTTCACCAAGGACACGTCGATCGACTACATCAAGCGCATCATCGGCCTGCCCGGTGACCGCGTGCAGGTGCGCGGCGGCGAACTCTATCTCAACGACGTGCTGGTCCCCCGCGTGTCGAAGGGCGATTACGTGGCGGTGGACGAGCACCGCACCCGCATGGAAGGCCAGCGTTTTCAAGAAGATCTGCCGGGCAGCGCCGGCGCGCCGACGGTCCGGCACGACATCCTGAAGCTGACCAACGAGGGCTTCCAGAACGATACCCCGGTCTATGTCGTGCCGCAGGGCTATTTCTTCGCGATGGGTGACAATCGCGACGACAGCGCCGACAGCCGCTTCATGGGCGACGACCCGGAAGACCTCGGTTTCGTGCCGATGGAGAACCTGATCGGCCAGGCCAAATGGATCTTCCTGTCGCTCGATACGCGCTATCCGGTGTGGGAATTCTGGATGTGGCCGGCCGAAATCCGTTGGAACCGCCTCTTCATGGGCGTGAAATGACTGCCGAAGGCACCGTGGAAGAGGTCGCGCCCGGTGGCGACGTGGCGGCGGTCGAGGCCCGGCTAGGCTATCATTTCCGCCGCACCGACCTGCTGCGCGAAGCCCTGACCCATCGCTCCGCCGCCCACCAGCGCAGCGGCGGATCAGGCCGCCGCGGCCGTCAGCCGGCATCCCGCCGTGGCGCCGGCTCCAACGAACGGCTGGAATTCATCGGTGACCGCGTCCTGGGTCTGCTGATGGCCGAATGGCTGCTGGAGCGCTTTCCCGACGAGCAGGAGGGCGCGCTGGGGCCGCGCCACGCGCATCTGGTGTCGCGCCCGATCCTGGCGGCCATAGCGGCCACGATGGACCTGACGCGGGCGCTGGACGTGGCCGAGCACGAGGCCCGCGCCGGCGTGCGCCAGGTCGCCAATGTGCTGGCTGACGCGGTCGAGGCGATTCTGGGCGCGATGTATCTGGATGGCGGCCTGGAACCCGCGCGCCGTTTCGTGCGCGCGGCCTGGAACGACGCGATCATCGCCCAGGCCCGCCCGCCCAAGGACCCCAAGACCGCCTTGCAGGAATGGGTGCTGGCGCGCGGGCAGCCGCTGCCGTCCTATCAGACGGTACTGGTCGACGGGCCGTCGCATGCCCCCCGGTTCGTGATCGCGGTGACGGCCGGCGGCCAGTCGGGCGAAGGGGAGGCGGGCAGCAAGCGCGCGGCCGAAAGTGCCGCGGCGGCAGACCTGCTGCGGCGGATCGGATGACGGATTATTGTGGCGAGGGGACGACCTCGCCGGAAAGGGTACACGAAATGACCACCCGCTGCGGCTTTGTCGCCATCGTCGGTGCGCCGAATGCCGGGAAATCGACCTTGCTGAACCGGATGGCGGGGGCGAAACTGTCCATCGTCAGTCCGAAGGCACAGACGACCCGCTTCCGCGTGCTGGGCATTCTGATGCGCGGCGCCAGCCAGATCCTGCTGGTGGACACGCCGGGCATCTTCAAGCCCCGTCGCCGGCTGGACCGCGCGATGGTGAAGGCGGCCTGGACCGGTGCCGAGGATGCCGACATCACGCTGCTGCTGATCGACGCACGCCGCGGCCTGTGTGACACGGTGCGCCCCATTATCGAGCAGTTGGCCAAGACGCGCCGCCGCGTCTGGCTGGTGCTGAACAAGACCGACCTGGTGGATCGCCAGGCCCTGCTCCCGCTGACGGCCGAACTGTCCGGCCTGCTGGATGTGGAGCACGTCTACATGGTCAGCGCGCGCAGCGGCGACGGGGTTGACGACCTCCTGGATGCGCTGGGCGCGGCTTTGCCCGAGGGACCGTACCTGTATCCCGAGGACGACCTGACCGACCTGCCCGATCGCCTGCTGGCGGCCGAACTGGTGCGCGAACAGATCTTTCTCCAGACGCACGAAGAAGTGCCCTACGCCGCCACCGCCGAAACCGAGAGCTTCCGCGAGCAGCCCGATGGCTCGGTGCGGATCGAGGTGACGATCTATGTGGCGCGCGCAGGGCACAAGGCGATCCTGATCGGCGAAAAAGGCAGCCGAATCCGCGCGATCGGCGAGAAGGCGCGCAAGGATCTTTCGCGTCTGCTGGGCCGGACGTGCCATCTGTTTCTGAATGTGAAGGAGCGCGCCGGCTGGGACGAGGAGAAGGCTCGCCTGCGCGCGCTCGGACTGGACGACGCCTCCTGAACGGGAGGATTGAGTTTGGAATGACGAGTGTGCTTGTGACCGGTCATCAGGGGGATTAAGAGGATCGGCGTAAGTGTGGTCCAGGCGGGGAGCATTCCCCGTGAGGAGCCATCGTATAAGCAATCGGGGGACCTCGTGACGGATCGTGAAGCACAAGACGTTCAGGGTTACCGCCGTGTCCTGCTGAAAATTTCGGGCGAGGCCCTGATGGGCGACGGCTCGTATGGCATCGACCCTGAAATGGTGGACACCATCGCCGCGGACGTGGCGATCGTCGCCCAGACCGGGGTCGAGGTCTGCCTGGTAATCGGTGGCGGCAACATCTTCCGTGGCGTTGCGGCGGCCGCGCGCGGCATGGACCGGGCGCAGGGCGATTATGCCGGCATGCTGGCGACCGTGATCAATGCCCTGATGGTGCAGAATGCCCTGGAGCGCCACGGCGTTCCGACGCGCGTGATGTCGGCGATCCATATGTCGTCGGTGGCCGAGCCCTATATCCGCCGGCGGGCGGTCCGCCATATGGAGAAGGGCCGGGTCGTCATTTTTGCGGCGGGGACGGGTAATCCGTTCTTTACCACCGATACGGCGGCCGCGCTGCGTGCCGCCGAAATGGATTGCGATGCGCTGCTCAAGGGCACGCAGGTCGATGGCGTCTATTCGGCCGATCCGCGCAAGGTGCCGGACGCCACCCGCTTCGAGACGCTGACCTATCTCGATGTGCTGGCGCGCGACCTGCATGTGATGGATGCCGCCGCCATCAGCCTGGCGCGCGAGAACCGCTTGCCGATTCTTGTGTTCAATATCCACGCACCGGGCGCGTTTCCCCAGGTAATGCGGGGCGAGGGACTGTATACCAAGATCGTCGAGGCGTCCTGACAGTCAGGGCGCCCCGGCGCTCCTGTGGCGAGTTGATGTGTATGACGGGTGGCCGCTCCGGTGGCCGCCCTGCTTGAGTGTGGAGGGCCACTGTGGCTGCTGATCAGAAGACACTGCTGGATGACCTTGTCCGCCGGATGGACGGCGCGCTGGAGAGCCTGCGCCGCGATTTCGCCGGATTGCGGTCGGGACGGGCCAGTCCGGCCCTGATCGAACCGGTGCGCGTGGAAGCTTATGGCGGTGAAGTGCCATTGACGCAGGTCGGGTCGATCGCAGTGCCGGAAGCCCGGATGCTGACGGTGCAGGTGTGGGACCGTTCGCTGGTCGGTGCCGTGGAGCGTGCGATTCGCGATAGCGGCCTGGGGCTGAACCCGGCGGCCGATGGCCAGACGGTGCGGGTGCCGATCCCGCAATTGACCGAAGAACGTCGCAACGACCTGGCGCGCACGGCCGGCAAATATTCCGAAAACGCCAAGATCGCGGTGCGCGGCGTGCGGCGCGACGGCATGGACCAGACGAAGACGTTCGAGAAGAAGAGCGAAATCAGTCAGGACGACGTGAAAGTCTGGTCCGAGGCGATCCAGAAATTGACCGACCAGTATGTAAAGCGGATCGACGACATGCTCGCGGAGAAGGAACGCGAGATCAAGCAGGTCTGACCTCGCCGTGACCATGGGCTCCGTACCTGGCCCGGCGGCCGGGACAACAGACGCGCAGATACCCCCCAATACCCCTCTCGATATAGCGGGTCGGGGCAATGGTGGCGCTGTGTCGGCTCCGCCGGGGCATGTCGCGTTGATCATGGATGGCAACGGCCGCTGGGCCATGGCGCGCGGGCTACCCCGCGCCGCCGGACACAGCGCGGGCGCGGAGGCCGTGCGGCGATGCGTGCAGGCCGCGATCAGGCGCGGGGTCGGTTATCTGACACTATATGCATTTTCGTCTGAAAACTGGCGCCGTACCCCAGACGAGGTGGCGGATCTGACGTCGCTCCTCCGCTATTACCTGCGTCACAAGGTGGCCGAATTGTCGCGCGAGGGGGTGCGGATCCGCATCATCGGCGATCTGTCGCGCTTCGACGACGATGTACGGGCCGAAGCGAAACGGGCGGAGGACGTAACGTCGGCAAACCGCCGGCTCACACTGGTGCTGGCGCTGTCCTATGGCGGGCGGGCGGATATCATGCAGGCGGCGAAGCACGTAGCGCTGGCGGTGCGTGACGGCGCGCTGGACCCGGCGCAACTGGATGAAGCGCTGTTCGGCCGTTTCCTGCTCACGGCCGATCTGCCCGATCCCGACCTGATCATTCGGACCAGCGGTGAGTGCCGGCTGTCCAATTTTCTGCTCTGGCAGTCGGCCTATGCCGAACTTGTGTTTCTCGACACCCTGTGGCCGGATTTCAATGAACAGCATTTCGACGCGGCGTTGGACATGTTCGCCCGGCGTGAAAGACGCTTCGGTGCTCGACCCACGCTCTGAGCCTCCCGCCATTCCACGCGGAGGCAGGAACTGGAAAGACCTGCGTGCGCGCCTGATCTCCGCCGCGGTGCTGGTTCCCGTGGCTGCATTGTGTATTTGGGCGGGTGGAGCGGCTTATGCGCTGCTTGTCCTGCTGGCCAGCGCAGGCATGGCGGTGGAATGGGGGCGCCTGTTCGGGCTCAATCTCCGGTCCTGGCGTGGTGCGCTCTATGTCCTCTGGCCGGTTGCCGTCATGGCTGCGGCGCTGGGCGGACATTGGCTGGAATCATTTCTGGTGATCGGCGGTGCATTCGTTTTCGGGCCAGCGCTGTGGAGCGGCCAGATGGTGATTGGCTGCGCCGGCCTGGCGTTGCTGTGGCTGCGCCTGATGACAGTGCCGGGTGCCGGTGTCGTGCTGTTCGTCATCACCTGTGTCGCCGTCAGCGACAGCGGAGCCTATCTGATCGGCCGCCTGATCGGTGGCCCCAAGCTGGCCCCGGCGATCTCACCGGCCAAGACCTGGTCGGGATCGCTGGGGGGACTGGGCTGCGCCATGGTGGCCGGCAGCGTAATCTGCGCGCTTGTCTCCGGTTCGGGGGCCTGGGGGCATGGAATAATGTTCGGTGGCCTGATGGCCGTGGCAGCCCAAATTGGGGATTTGGCGGAAAGTGCGCTGAAACGCGCGCGCGGGGTAAAGGATTCCGGTGCGATCATTCCGGGGCATGGCGGATTGCTGGATCGGTTCGACGGCTTGCTGGTTGCGGCGCCGCTGGCAGCCCTGTTGTCTCTGGGGGCGGCGGGGGCCGGGGCATTTTGGTATGTGACGCCCACCGGTCTGGTTTCCGCCGTGTTTGGGACGTACACGGATATGCCGCATATGGCGCGTGGCGGGCATACGGTCGAATGAGAGTGATGGCGTGTCGACGCCTAACGGCAGGGAAGAAAAAGGCATGAAGTCAGTCACCGTTCTGGGCAGCACCGGCAGCATCGGATGCTCCACGGTCGATCTGCTGCTGCAGGCACCGGAGCGTTTTCGTGCCGTGGCGCTGGTCGGCGGCCGTAACGTCCAGCGCTTGGCCGAGCAGGCGCGGGCGCTGCGGGCCGAGCAGGCCGTCATCGCCGATGAAGCTTGTCTGCCGGAACTGCGCGCGCTGTTGGCAGGCACCGGTATTATGGCTTCGGGCGGCCGTCAGGCGGTGATCGAGGCGGCTGCGCGTCAGGTAGATTGGACCATGGCCGCCATTACCGGGGCGATCGGGCTTGAACCAACCCTGGCGGCGGTCCGGAATGGTGGTTTCGTCGCGCTGGCGAACAAGGAAGCCCTTGTCTGCGCGGGTGACGTCATGCTGCGCGCCGTCGAACAGGCTGGGGCTACGTTGCTGCCGGTCGATTCCGAGCATAATGCGATTTTCCAGTCGATGGCCGACCGTCAGGTTGCCGAGGTGGAAAAAATCGTGCTGACCGCCTCGGGCGGTCCATTTCGCCGGGCCACGCTCGCCGAGATGGAAAAGGCAACGCTGGAAGCTGCGCTGAAGCATCCGACATGGACAATGGGCGCCAAGATCACCATCGATTCGGCCACCATGTTCAACAAGGGTCTGGAAGTGATCGAGGCCGCGCGCCTGTTCGCGCTGACCGAGGACCGAATCGGCGTTGTGGTTCATCCGCAATCAGTCGTGCATGGGCTCGTTCAGTATAGCGACGGCAGCATCGTGGCGCAGATGGGCTCGGCCGACATGCGTATTCCCATCGCGCACACCCTGGCCTGGCCGGCACGCATGGCGACGAACTCGCCTCGGCTGGACCTTGCCGCGCTCGGACGAATGGATTTCGAGGAACCGGACGAGGTACGTTTCCCCGCCCTGCGTTTGGCGCGTGAATCCTTGCGTGTCGGCGGCGCCGTCCCCACTATCCTGTCAGCGGCGAATGAGATCGCGGTCGAGGCGTTCTTGGGCGGCTCCATAGGGTTCCTCGACATTGCGCGGGTGGTAGAGGGCGTGATGCTGGCTCTCGGGCGCCAGAGTGCTGATTCGCTTGAAGAGGTGCTGCATTGGGACGAGGAAGCTCGTCGCGCTGCCCGTCTGCGTACGACATCCCTCGCTGCTTGACCTCAGCGATATCGTTATGAGGAGCTGATCCATCATTATGCCCGAGTTGCTTCGGACCCTTCTTGCCTTCGCCCTGGTGCTGGGTGTGTTGGTCTTTATTCACGAGTTGGGCCACTATCTGGCCGCCCGTTGGCGGGGGGTGCATGTCGAGGTCTTCTCGATCGGCTTCGGGCGCCCCCTGCTGCGCTGGCACGATCGTGTGGGTACGGAATGGCGACTATGTCCGATTCCGCTGGGGGGATACGTCAAGCCACATGGGTTCGAAGGACCTGACGAGGCGACGCCCGAACAGATGGCGGCCTGGCTGCCCGGACGAACCTTTCATGACAAACCTGTGCTCTCGCGGGCGATCGTAATTGCTGCCGGGCCGATATTCAATTTTCTGCTCGCTATCGTGCTGTTTGCCGGTCTCTTCATGTTCGCGGGTCGGCCGGAGATCCGCAATGTCGTGGGACAGGTCGTGGCAGGCAGTGCAGCCGAGGCCGCCGGGGTGAAACCGGATGACGTGATTGTCAGGATCGGGGATCATACGGTTTCTGATGTCGCGGATATTCAGGCTCGTGTTACCGCAGAACCTGGGGCGCATACCGAACTGGGCGTTCGACGCGGCGGTCAGGTTGTGACGCTTCCCGTGATCGTGGGGACCGTGACGGACAAAAGCGGCACCAGGACCGGGCAGCTTGGGGTGATGTTTACTGCGACAGTCGGCAAGCCGATGTCGCCCATGGCAGCGGTGGGCGCGGCCGTGCAGGAGACTTGGCGCCTGATAATCCAGACGCTGGGCGGGTTGTGGCAGATGCTGACCGGGCAGCACAGCGCGAAGGACTTGGGCGGTCCCCTGCGCATCGCTCAGATGTCGGGCCAAGTGGCACAATACGGGGTAGCCAGTCTCGTGTCGTTCATGGCGTTGCTGTCCGTCAATCTGGGGTTGATCAACCTGTTTCCGATTCCCGTGCTGGATGGCGGGAGGTTGGTGTTCTACGGGTTGGAGGCGCTGCTCGGGCGTCCGGTTTCGCGCCGTGTGCGCGACATCAGTTTTCAGGCGGGGTTTGCTGTGATCGCGGGACTATTTCTCTTTTCCACGTTTAATGACCTGTCGCATTTTGGCCTGTTTCGCTGGGTTGCGTCCTTGAACGGTTGACGCGCCCGCATATCCGAGCACGCGGGTGCTTGCGCGATGGGGGGGATTTCGGATACGTCCGCCAAGCGGATATGATCGACCGTGAGCACTACGACTCTGGTTGTATGGTGCGGTTAAGGGTTCGCGGAGCGTCTGGTTTGGGGGAAGCTGAATTTGCCGACTAAACGTTCAACGCTTCTGGCGTCGGTCTGCCTCGTGCCGCTGTTTCTCGCCGGAACCGCCGAGGCGCGGCGTGGAGTCCCGGCAGATCACGCTCCGGCGGGGCATACGGCTCGATCCGGCGGCATTATCGAAGCAATACAGGTCACCGGCAATGACCGGATCGAGACCAGCACCGTTCTATCCTATATGGTGGTGCAGCCCGGGGATCCGTTCAATCAGGACCAACTCGATCGTTCGCTGAAGACATTGTATGCAACCGGTTTGTTCCGGGACGTGACGCTTCATCGGGCGGGTAATGTGCTTCAAGTACGTCTTGCCGAGAATCCGATTGTCAATCGCATCGCCTTTGAAGGCAACCATGCCGCGAAGGACGAGGATCTGCGCAAGGTGATCGCGTTACGTCCGCGCGCGGTGTTCTCCACTCAAATCACGGCGGCCGATCGTAAGAAGATCCTGGAGGTCTACGCCAGCAAGGCACGGTATGCCGCAACGGTAACGCCACAGATCATCCGGCTGGCGCATAATCGGGTCGATGTGGTCTTTCAGATCAACGAAGCCCAGCAAACCCTGATCCACAAAATTTCATTCGTTGGCAACAAGGCGTTCAGTGAAGCCCGTCTGGCCCAAGTCATATCCTCGAAGGAAACGGCATGGTATCGGTTTTTTGCTTCGTCCGATGAATATAACCCCGAGCGTATTCGTTACGATTCCGAGCTGTTGCGCCGATTTTACCTTCGTAATGGGTTCGTCGATTTTCAGGTGCGCAACCAGACGGGCGAACTCTCGCCTGATCGCAAATCCTTCTATGTGACCTTCACGGTGGATGAAGGGCCGCGCTATCGGTTAGGTAAGGTCAATATTCGCTCGTCGCTGAAGCATGTGAGCGCAGCATCGATGCGTAAATATATCGAGTTGTTTGCGAACCAGTGGTACGATGGTAGCGCAGTGCAGCACAATGCGACTGACATGCAGGAGATTCTACAGGGGCAGGGCTATCCGTTTGCGATGGTGCGCCCAGAAATCGCCCGCAACCCTGAAAAGCGCGTTGTGGACCTGCTGTTCGATGTAAGCGAAGGGCCACGCGCCTATGTCGAGCGGATCGATATCAATGGTAACACGATTACGCAGGATTCGGTGATCCGACGCCAGATCCCGATGTCTGAAGGCGACCCGTACACTCCCACCGAGCGGAAATACACCAAGGCGATTTTGCAGGATTTGGGTTTCTTCAGTAGCGTTTCGGTGGATCAGACACCGGGCTCTGCTCCAGACCGGACGAACGTGGCGGTTAATGTCGTCGAGAAGCCAACAGGCGAATTTTCGCTGGGTGGTGGCTATTCGACCGACGTAGGTATTCTGGGTAATATTGGGCTGAAGCAGCATAATCTGCTGGGATCTGGCGTCGATGCTGGTATTTCCGGGACGATGGCCTATTACCAGCGGCAGGCGGACGTGTCGGTCAGTGATCCTTACTTCCTGAACCGCAACTTGGTCGCTGGCGTCGATCTGTTCGTTATTGAAAATAATTACCAGACCTACCAGAACTATTCAGAAGGGCGCTACGGTATCACGCTGAGGATGGGGTATGCCTATACCAATCGTCTGTCGCAGTCTTGGAGCTACACGCTGACGGATCGTCACGTTGATAACGCGTACAGCGATGCATCCTGGTATGTTCTCGACCAGACCGGCTGGTCGCTGCTATCGCAGCTCAGTACGACTATCACGTACGACACGCGCGATAACCGCATGCAGCCACATAGTGGCTACGTCGTAAGACTTGGCGGTGATTTCGCCGGTTTGGGCGGTAACGAACGCTATGTGCGCGGCAAGGTGGATCTAGGCTACTACATTCCGATGGACGATCTCACGGGTAACCATGACTGGACATTGGCGCTGACGGCTGGTGCAGGAGAGATTGCCAATTGGGGTGGTGGTCGTAGTGACATCATCGATAACTTCTATCTAGGCGGTAATACGCTACGCGGCTTTCTGGACGGAGGTGCAGGGCCACGTAGCATGGGCATCCCAGCCTATACGTGGAACGGCCAGACCTATCCGATGCATTCGCAAGAGGATTTCATCGGCGGCCGCTTTCTTTATACCGCCTCGGCCACCCTTAATTTCCCGATGCCTTTCGGGGCGGATATGGGGATTCGCGGCCGTTATTTCGTGGATATGGGTGGATTGGACGGTCTGCGTGTGCGGAATCGCTATACGGCCTATCCGCAGGACATGCCCCGCTATACGCCGGTTTATGGTGACACGTTGACGCCCCGCGTGACGACTGGCGTAGGCTTTGCGTGGAAAAGCCCATTCGGCCTGATCAATATCGACCTTGGTATTCCGGTCCTTAAGCAGAAACATGACCGGACCCAATTGTTCCGCTTCGGCTTCGGCCAGCAATTCTGAGGTGACAATGCTTCGTTCAAGTGGCGTATCCGCTCTGGTCGCGGCTGTCGTGCTGTCATGCGCCGGCACGGCCTGTGTTCCGGCATGGGCGCAGGGGACAGCGCCCTCCGGTGGAAATGCCGGTTGGTTCGTTCCCAAGACTGCCCAGCCCGGCCCGGCTGCGTCGGCTCCCCGTAGCCAGGCTCATCCTGCGCCAGTTCCGATGCCAGCATCCCCAGCCGATGGCGACGAGGCCCAATCCCAGACACCGCCTGTGTTGCCGCTGCCGCCTGTGCCGCCGTCGCCCGACATTCCACGTGGCGTTGCACCGCCTGTGCCTGTAATTGGCGTGATCAGCGTGCCTGACGTAATGCGCCTTTCCAGCGCCGCGCAACAGGCCGAACGCGTGCTGGGGGCACGGCGTGATGAACTGGCGCGTGACGCGCAGAAGGAACAAGCCGGCTGGCGAGATGAGCAGCAGAAGTTGCAGGCCCAAGCGAAAAATATGGCTTCCGATCAGATTCAGCAGCGCGAGCGTCATCTGCAGGAGCGTGTAATCAGCGCCCAGCGCGATTTCCGCAATCGTAATCGCGTCGTTCAGGAAGCGGCTCAGGTCTCGCTGGGGCAGATCGAGCGTGAACTGGTTCAGATCATCCGTCAGGTTGCGAGTAGTCGGGGAATGAACCTGATTCTGCATCGTGAGCAGGTGGCTCTCAGCCAAGACGGGCTGGACATCACCCAGCAAGTTGCCGATCAACTGAACAAGGTATTGCCGACGGTGTTTATCCCGGCGGCGAATGTTGATCCCGAAGTGTTGGCAAAGTCTGGTACGATGCCCACCACCGCCGATGTCGAACGTCAGCAGCAGGAGGCTCCGGCTCCGGTTGCGTCACCTGAAGCTCCTGCCGCGGCTGCGCCCGCGGTGGCACATCACTGAGGGGCGCAACTGGGAATGAAAGGGCAGGTCGACGCCGCCCTGCCGGGTGATGAGCGATTCTTCGAGCGGAACGGTCCGTTTCCGCTCCAGAAGCTCGCGGAATGTGCGGGTGCCCGGATCATTGGGAATGAAGGCATTGATTCCGATAGGCTGTATGTCGGCATAGCGCCGCTGCAATCGGCCGGTCCGCAGGATGTCAGCTTCCTGGATAATCGCCGCTATGCGCCGTTGCTGGAGCAGACACGCGCGGGTGTAGTGCTTCTGGGCCAGGCTTTTGTCGACCGGTTGCCCAAGAGTACCGTCGGGCTGGTCTGTCAGGCGCCCTATCTGGCGTGGGCACGGGTGGCTAGTCTGTTTCATCCGGTGCCAGCCGTGGTTCCAGGCATTCATCCGACGGCGTTGGTGGGAACGGAGGCTGCCGTCGATCCATCGGCGCAGATCGGTCCTTTCGTTGTGATCGGAGCACGAGCATCCATCGGGGCAGGAACCCGTATCGACTCGCACGCGGTGATCGGTGAAGGGGTAAGGATTGGTGAGCGATGCAGAGTAGGCGCCCATGCCTGCGTATCACACGCGTTTCTGGGTGATCGGGTGACGTTGCTGGCAGGGGTAAGGGTCGGTCAGGAAGGATTTGGTTTTGCGGTGGGTCCTAATGGCTTCGAGACCGTTCCACAATTGGGGCGCGTGATCTTGGAGGATGGGGTCGAAGTCGGGGCGAACTCCACGATAGACCGAGGCTCGTCACAGGACACTGTTGTCGGTGCAGGCTCGCGCCTCGACAATCTGGTGCAGATTGGTCATAATGCGCGCTTGGGTCGCTGCTGTATCGTGGTTTCTCAGGCGGGGATATCAGGATCTACGGAACTCGGCGATTTCGTTACCGTTGCTGCCCAGGCTGGCTTGATTGGCCATATTCGTATTGGCACCAAAGCCCGGATCGGTGCGCAATGTGGAGTGATGTCGGACGTGGAGGCAGGGGCTGACGTTATCGGCAGTCCCGCGATGCCATTCCGGGAGTTTTTTCGGAATGTGGCAGTGTTGCGGCGCTTGGCGAAAAAGACGCCGCGCGAGGGAGGAGGAGAGGCCTGAGACAGCAGGCCCCCGGAATTCAACCGGGATAGGTGGGTGTTTGTATGAAAAGGTGCTTGGACCTGCCGTCCTGAGCAAAATATGGTCGGACGACGTGAATAAAGAAGTAGAGGTTCCCGCAGTGGGCGATAGCCCGACGAGTATTGAGTCGATCGACGTGATGCGGATTATGGAGGCGATTCCTCATCGCTATCCGTTCCTGTTGATCGATCGGATGGTCGATATAATTCTGGGTTCTTCCGCTGTAGGTATTAAGAATGTTACCGCAAGTGAACCGCATTTTCAGGGGCATTTTCCTTCCCGCCCTGTAATGCCCGGTGTGTTGATTATCGAGGCGATGGCACAGACGGCGGCGACTCTCGTCGTATTGACCTTAGGGGCGGCCTTTGAAGGTAAATTGGTCTATTTCATGACCATCGACGGAGCCAAGTTCCGCCGGCCGGTGGAACCTGGCGATCAGTTGCGGATCCATGTCGAGAAGGAACGCAGCCGGGCTAATGTCTGGAAATTCAAGGGCATTGCACGCGTGGATGGCGTATCAGTGGCCGAGGCGACATTCAGCGCGATGATTATGGGCTGAAGCTGCCGCTGGTCGGCTTGAAACGTTCCGTTGCGGGGCAATGGTTTCCTCCTAGCGTGGAATGCGATATCCGGTTCGTTGGTATGCGGTGTTTGACGAGAGATTACCGCGCTAAAGATGAACGCAGGCTGAACCGAGGCATCGACACGCAGGCGGTTCTAGGCCGAGCCCCGCTGTGGGAGAGCATATTGACCGATTTGGCACAAATGGACTCAGTAAGCCGAGCTGTAGAGATACATCCTTCCTCGATCGTCGCGGACGGGGCCGTGATTGGGCATGGGGTCCGGATTGGTCCATGGTGTTCGATTGGTCCCGATGTTGTGATCGAAGATGGTGTGCATTTGATCGCCAATGTGATCGTCGATGGACATACGCGGATTGGCCCTGAGGTGCTCTGTTATCCATTCACTACGATCGGCATGGCACCTCAGGACCTGAAATACCGAGGTGAGGCGACACGCTGTATCATCGGAGCACGAACCGTGATCCGCGAGCATGTGACTATCCATCGTGGCACCGCGACCGGCACCGGCGTGACACGCGTGGGTGACGATTGTCTGATCATGGCCAACTCCCACGTTGCGCATGACTGCTCGCTGGGGAACAGCGTGATCATCGTGAACAATGTCGTCATGGGAGGGCATGTCACAATCGGGGACCACGCGCGAATCATGGGTGCAGCGGCATTGCATCAGTTCGTGCGTATCGGTCGTGCGGCGCTGGTCGGCGGCGTATGCGGTGTAGAGGCCGATGTGATTCCCTATGGCAGCGTGCTTGGAAATCGAGCCCGGCTGGTCGGGCTGCATTGGATTTGGTTAAAGCGTAATGGCGTGCAGGCCGAAGAGGTGCATCGCTTGCGGCGTGCGTTCCGTGCGCTTTATCCCCGCGCAATGGAAGAGCAATCGATGGCGTTCAGCCAGCGTATGGCTTCGGTGCGAACGGAATATGGTGATGAGCCGAAGGTGGCTGAGATTTTAGCCTTCATCGAAGCTCCCAGCCATCGCGGATTGGTGCGAGTGGCTGGCGGTGGTGCGGTATCGATTGAATCTGACGGGGTATAGGGCGAGGATAGGGTATCGGCATGATCGTCGGTGACGGCCCTAGACTAGCCGGAAGCTGCGTGGGCATTTTGGCTGGAGGAGGGCCACTGCCGGGGCAGGTAGCGCGCACCGTGGAAAGGCTTGGGCGTCGCGTCTTCATCGTTGGGTTCCAGGATTTTGCCGAACCTG
Organism: Gluconacetobacter sp.; assembly: GCF_047721585.1. Lineage (NCBI taxonomy): Bacteria > Pseudomonadati > Pseudomonadota > Alphaproteobacteria > Acetobacterales > Acetobacteraceae > Gluconacetobacter > Gluconacetobacter sp. Next base: position 1,954 of record NZ_JBDNXE010000084.1, on the reverse strand, counting down.
GCGTGGTCGAACCTTGGCCGCACCGTTATATCAGGCTGGCTGCGGCCGGTGAGATCCTGTCTTGTCTGCGAGCGGAAGGGTGCCGAGATCTGGTCCTGATCGGGCCGGTACGCCGGCCATCTTTTTCCGATCTGCGCCCAGATGCGGCGGGTGTGCGGATCATGGGACGAATCGGACGGGCGCTGTTCTCGGGTGATGATGGATTGCTTGCGGCGATCGTACGTGTGCTGGCCGAAGAAGGCTTTGTTATTCATGGCGCCCATGAGTTCCTTTCGGGTTCAGTTGGTCGCTCTGGTGTATTGGGGCGCATCCAGCCCGATTCGGGAGCCTTGGCGGACATCCGTCGCGGTCAGGATGTGGTCGAGGCGATCGGGCGGTTGGATATCGGACAGGGGTGTGTGGTGCAGGACGGTTTGGTGCTGGCCGTCGAGGCGATGGAAGGTACTGACCGGATGCTGTTGCGGGCCGGAGAATGCAGGCAACCGGGGCGGCCGGGTGGTGTTCTGGTCAAGATGCTCAAACCTGGGCAGGATCTCCGCGCCGATCTGCCGACGATTGGATCGGATACCGTCCGGCGTGCTGCAGAGGTGGGGCTACGTGGTATCGCCTTTCAAGCAGGTGCGACTCTGATGATCGATTCGGCGGCCTGCGTCGCCGCTGCCGATGAGACTGGCCTGTTCCTGATGGGGATCAATGAGGGGGCGGTGGGTGTGCCAACTGGTAGAACAGGAGAATGACGATGGCTACCTATCTGCACACGATGGTCCGTGTCCATAATCTCGATACCAGCATTGCTTTCTATAAATTGCTCGGTATGCATGAGTTGCGCCGACGTGACGTGCCCGAGGGTAAATATACTCTGGTCTTTATCGGTTATGCCGATAACGACGCAGGTCAGGCAGAAATCGAACTGACCTATAACTGGGGTAAAGATGACGGATATCAAGCCGGCACTGGATTCGGGCATTTTGCGGTCGGCGTGCCCGATGTTGCGGAGATGGTTGAGGTGGTGCGGGCCGGCGGCGGTAAAGTCATCCGTGAGGCCGGACCCGTGAAATTCGGCACTACTGTCATTGCTTTTGTCGAAGACCCGGACGGGTACAAGATCGAACTGATCCAGAGAGTCTGAGTGTCTGACTTAAAATGAGTTGAGTGATTTCAGCAGGTTATGATTCATGGGTTTGCGATGACCTGATGAGATCAAGATGGCCTGGACTGAAATCACCCGCGCGCAGTATCGGCGGGACGACCTTGAGTATGCAAGTGACCTGCGCGATGCGGAGTGGGCGCTGATTGAGCCGCTGATGCCCGAGAGGAAACGTCTGGGGAGGCCGCGCCGCACGGATTTGCGCCGCGTCATGGAGGCGATCCTCTATATCGTCACGACCGGCTGCCAATGGCGGCAACTGCCCCGGCATTTTCCCGCCTTTACGACCGTGCAAGGTTATTTCTATTGGTGGATACGCGAGGGACGATGGGAGGCCATGAACCATATTCTCGTGATCCTGTCGCGTGAGCAGGATGGACGAGACGCCACGCCTTCGGTGGGCATCATCGACAGCCAGTCGGTGAAAACCGCAGAAAATGGCGGCCCGCGTGGCTATGACGCGGGCAAGAGTGCGCCTCGAAGGCGCGCATCATCTATGGAGGAAGGTTCCATCCGGAGAATTGTCGATTGATCCGGAAGCTGACGAGCGGCGCGGCTGGGCAACTGGTCTCGTCGAAGCCTCGTGACAAAGGCCGCCTTGGGCGGCTGAGCGATCCAACGGGCCGTAACGTGAGTGAAGTTCGAGCAGGCCTCGAAAGTGAACCGCCCCGGGTTTACCGGAGAGTTTTTGGTTCAATAGTCAGGCTGCTTTTTTATCATCGTTCAGGATTGTATAGAAGATCTCCTCTGCTTCCAGCGGTGCGACAATCAGGATGAGAAATACGTCAAACAGGATGAGAATCCCGC
>NZ_JBDNXE010000083.1:0-18800 GCF_047721585.1 Gluconacetobacter sp. | reverse complement strand
CCCCCCAAAACCACCCCCCCCCCCCCCCCGGGGCCCCCCGGCGCGGGGGGGGGGGGGGGCCCGCCCCCCCCCCCCCCCCCGCGAGGCTATCCTGAAAAACACCGGGTCGGTCTTCACGAAACCCGTTCGGCGAAAATGCGCCGGCTTATTGTTTGTCCAAGCCCCTTCACCTGTCTGAATGCCCGCATTCAGACAGACCCCGCGCTAGAAGCTGAAACCGAACGTCCCGAAAACCTGCCGCGGCGCCGATGCGTGAAAGACCTGAATGGTCCCCGATTTGTCGGACGGCGCGAACACGCTGTTGTCGAAGTTCGACGCATAGCGCTTGTCGGTCAGGTTGGTGATGTTCAGCGCCAGCTTGGCACCCCTCATGAAGCCGATTGAATTGAAATCGTAGCCAAGCCCGAGATCGACCGTGCCATACCCGCCGAAGCTGGCATCGTTGGTGTAGGTATAATAGCGCCGGCTGGTATATTTGCCCTGGATCGAAGCCCAGAAACCGTTCCACCGCGCGGTCAGCATGCTCGCGGCCATTTTCTCCGGCGTATCCACCTGCTGCCTGCCGGCGGTGCGATAGAGCACGCAGGTCGTCGTGCACCAGTTCAGGTCGTTGTCATAGGTCGTCCGGTTGAACGACGCCGAATTATACCAGCTCAGCCATTTCAGCGGCTGCCACAACACCCCGAGTTCCGCGCCCCGGCTCGTCACGCTGCCGGCATTGTGGAAGGAGTTGCCACAGCCCGCATTCTGCTGCTGGTTGGTCGGACAGGGATTGTACTGCAACAGCCGATTATCGAATTTCGTCCAATACCCGGTCACCGAAGCCTGAAGCGACCCACTCACATAGCGATAGCCGCCCTCCACACTGCGCGACGTCTCGGGCTTCAGCGTCTTCCCCTGCGCATCCCACACGGCCTGCGACACCGATTGCGGGCCAAGCTTGAATCCCCCCTGGAACATCGCCATGTTTTCGGAATAACTCGCGAACATCTCATGGCGCGGCGCGATCTGATAATGCAGGCCGACCTGCGGCAGGAAGTAATCCTTGGCCGTCAGCGTGCCGCTGGCGAACTGGCTGGACGCCGGCGGTGCCGTCTTGGCAATCCCCCGCTCGGCCTGGGCATCCGATCTGGAATAGCTGCCCTTGAAACCGAAATCGATCGTCAGCGCGTCATTGAAGAATTTGGCCGAGTCCTGAACATAGAATTGCCGCGTCTGCCAGGTGGTTTTCTGCACCCATTGGGCCAGGTCCGGCTGGCCTTGCAGATATTGCGCTAGGCTGAAGGGTCCGGTGACGTTGGTCCAGATATAGCGCGCGGCGCTGCTGGTATTGTCTTCCACCCAGAACCCGGCCTGAAGATGGTTGAAACCGACGACCCAATTCAGGTTGCCCAGCACGCCGGTCCGGTCGATGGTATAGCGCGTATCGCGGATCTGCACCGGCAGGTCGTCGGCGGTGGTCGCCGTGCCCTGCGTGGACCATCCGGTGATCCAGTTATTGCCGGCCCCCGTGTCGGTATGATGATAAACCTGAAGATGCGCGCTCAGGGTTCTGGTGATGTTATAATCCCCGGCGACATAGAACAGATTGTCGTCACGCAGGATCTGGCCGTTGGTATAGGTGACATCCGACAGCTTCTCCGGCGCTTTCGAGGGCACGCATTTGGTCGGCGCCTTCGGCTTGGTCACCGAGCAATAGGCGCGATCCAGATAGGATTGCCAGTCCGGCGCATAACCGCCCCAGTCCCAGCCAAGGCGCGAGAGCATGTTCTGCGACAGATAAGGCGTGTCGGCCTGATTGGTGCGCGAAACGTCCCCGTAGGCGGTGATCGAACCGTTATGGAACTGATACACCACCTTGCCGTTGAACTGCCCGACGGTGGACCCGTTATCGGCGCGCTGATGCACGAACAGGTTCTGCTCGCCATACTGCCCTGAAAAATAGGCCGAGAATCCGGCATGTTCGCCGGTATCGAAGCGCGCGAAGGTACGCTTCCCGTCCTCGCTGCCGAAGCTCTGGTTGACCGTGAACCCCATCTTCCTGCGGGGCTTGCTGGTCATATAGGTGACCGCCCCGCCGAGATTGCTGGTCGAGGCGATACCCAGGCCGGCGATCCCCGTCGCAAGATCGGCATGGCCGAGATTGTCCGAGATCAGCGCGCGGTTGATGCTGAGGCCGTTATAATTGTTGTACGCACCGTCGCCGAGCGGCATGCCGTCGAGCGTGTAGCCCAGATGCGTGGTGCTGTAGCCGCGCACTTGCAGGGTCATCGACTGCTCGTTGATGCCCAGCGCATCCATTGATTGCGCGCTGACGCCCGGCAGGATGTTCAGCGCCTTCTGCACGCTCACCCCAGGCGGCAGCACGTCCAGGTTCGACCGCAACAGGGTCGAAACCGAACGGGCCTGGCCCTTGCCGACGGTCGTGATCATCTCGGACGCACCCGCGTCCGCGCGGATGGGCGTCAGGGGAGCCCCCTGCGCCGCCGCATCCTGGCTGGTGACGACGACATAAATCCCCGCGCCGGTCTTCCGGACGACCAACCCGGTGTCGGCAAGCATCCGTTCAAGCGCCTGCCCAACCGTCATTGCCCCGCTGATGGCGCGCGTATGGCGCCCTTCCGCGACCCGGCCGGAAATCACGATCTGAATCTTCGCCTGCTGGGCGAATTGCCTTACGGCACTGGCGACATCCTGCGCGGGCACGTCGAAGGTCGCGACTTGCGCCAGCGCCGGGGCGGCGATCAGGACGGCGGACACGGTCGAACCCACGGCCAGCCGGTGAAACAGAGCGTGCATGAAGCATTCCCAAGGATGTTTTGTCTTCTCGACGTCCCCGGAAACGGTTTCCTTATCGGTTCTCGTGATTTTTTCGCGGATCGATCACGATATCGTCCTGTTCGACGCGCGCCTCGGCCCCCAGGCTCGCCGCGGCGGCACGCGCGAAGCCCGTCACGTCATCCATGTGAAACGATCCATAGAGGCTTTCCCGGCCCAGCGCGGGGCTGCCGACGCGCAGATGCAGCCGGTTATGCCGGTTGATCTCGGCCACCGCGCTGTCCAGCGTTTCACCGTCCAGTTCAAGCCGCCCTTCCTGCCACGCCAGCATCCGCTCGATATCCATGGGGGCGAGGCGCACCGCTTCCGGCCGGGGTCCGTCCATCGCGTGTTTCGGAAACCGGGCGCGCTGGCCCGCCGTCAGGCTGATCCGACCCGCCGGAGAATCGACCCTGACCGCCCCTTCGGTGACCAGGACTTCGACATCGCCCACAGGGTCGTCATCCGTCACCTGGAACGCCGTGCCGATATCGGTGATGACGACCTGCGCCACGGTCACGCGAAAAGGGCGCCGCGCATCGTGCGTCGCGCGAAACAGCACCTTGCCGGCCTGCATGCGCACATCGCGGTGCCCCGCGTCGAAGGCGATGTCGATCCGGCTGCCCGCGTCGATCAGCACCGACGACCCATCGCTGAGCGCCATCGACCGGACCTCGCCGGTCTGGGTCACATACCGCTCTCCCGGCGGGTCAAGGAGCAGGACGGCGACAAGCGACGCCACCAGCGCGGCCATCCCCCCGCCGATAAAGGTCAGTCGCTTCCAGGCCGGAGAGCGTCCGCCCCCGCCCCGCATATCCCCACCTCGCGCATCGTTGGCCCGCGCATCCCTGGCCGGCTTGCTCTCGTCAGGCGCGTACTCGTCAGGCCCGCGCGCGTCCGCCCATCTCTCATCAGGCCGTCTCTCATCTGGCCGTCTCTCATCTGGCCGCCGCGCGTCCGGCGTGCCCACGTCCGTCCGCCCCGCGCGGGCGGACACCGGCTCGAACAGCGCCAGCGCGGCCTGCGCGCGCAGCAGGGCGCCGACATGCCGGGGGCTGCACGAGACCCATTCATTCAGGCCCGGATGATCCCGATCCGGCATGGCGTCCAGCTTCGCGGCCCAGGCGGCCGCTTCGGCCTCTATCTCCCTAGCCGATTTTTCGCCACTGATCGTCAATCTTCCACTCTTCTTCGACAGGGTCTCGCAGCGCCCGCTGGATCAGGCGCAACGCCTTCTGAATGTCATTTTCGACTACATTCTCGCTCACGCCAAGGCGTCTCGAAATTTCCCGCTGCGATATCCCCTCCATCCGCCTCCAGGTAAAGATCGTCCGGCATCGCTCGGGCAGCGTGGCAAGCAATGTCTCGACCAGTTCCAGCTGCTGGCGCGCCGAAACGGCGGCCTCGATATCCGTTGCCTCATCCTCGACGGTCAGCGTCGCGTTTTCCGTAAAATCCTCAAGCCGGACGACCCGCGCCCGCCGGCGGCTGTCACGCCAGGCATTCTTGACGATCTGCATGAAATAGGCGCCCGGCCGGTCAATGTGATCCACCGACCGCAGCGTCGCCAGACGGCAATAGGCATCCTGGATCAGGTCGTCGATATCGCTCTCCGCGATGCCGAGCCGACGCAGCGCCCCCCTGACCTTCTGCTCCTGCGGGATCACGTGCGACGAGACCCATCGAACGATATGAGGCGGGCAAACGGTCAAGTTCCAGATGTCTCCAAGGCCATGTTGCTGGCCCGAAGTCGGGAACCTATCGTGACGACAAACCGTCACACACGCGAATTTATTATGACAGCGGACCCGCCGCCGGACGCCGCCATTCCCCGGCAGACGGGGAATGGCCTTTCCACACGATGGAACCGCATCGCAGCGGCTCCACGCTTCGGCATTACAGGGTCAGGTTGGCACGCAGGTAGTAATACCCGCCATTCATGTCGAGCTGCGACGTGCTCATGTAATATTGCGGCACGCCCAGATAACGGTTCCCGTCCGGCACCCGGCTGGGGCGGGCATCGAACAGGTTGTTCGCCCCCAGCGTGAACGACCAGTTCCGGTTGGCGCGAAAGGTAATGTCCAGGTTCGTGATGAATTTCGGCGTATTCCGAAACGGCAGGAACATCGTGCTGGACAGCGACCCCGTATTGGCGGCCCCCGTATAGTAGGTCAGTTGCGACGTGGTCTGGCCATAGCGGATCTCATGCACGCCCACCGTCCACGCCCCGCGCGTGAAACGCCCGCCAAAGATCATCTTGCTGCGCGGATACGCCGTGGTGATGTAGGCGATGCTCTGCGCCGACAGCAGCGGCTTCCCGGTCGCGGAATCCGCCTGATGGCTCAGGCGGGTCCGGTTCAGGTTGATGGCCACATCCCAGTCGATCCGCCCCACATCGCCCAGTCGCGTCGGATAGGTCGCCGTCAGGTCCAGCCCCTGCGTGCGCGTGCTGGCCACATTGGCAAACCAGTTGGTCGAGAGCGAGGCCGCCGTCCACTGGTCCGATCCCTCAGGCAGCGTAAAGCCGTTCAGCTTCAGGGCAGAGCGCGCCGCGTCGCCGGTGATGTTGCCACCGGGCAGGATCTGGTCACGCAGGTTGATCTGATAGACATCGACCGTCACATGCAGGTTCTTCACCGGCTCGACAATCACCCCGCCCGTCGCGTTGGTGGAGCGTTCCGGCTTCAGCGCCGCCGCGCCATTGGCCAGCGCACCGGGCGAATTGGCGGCGATCAGCCCGCGCGCCGCCGTCGGCGACAGCGTCAGCGAACTGTAATGCTCCTGCGCCAGCGTCGGCGCATGGAACCCGTTGGAAATGGTGGCGCGAAACGCCAACCATTTGAACGCATCGTAGCGGGTGGACAGTTTCCCGGTCTCGGTATCCCCCACATCGGTATAATGCTCGAACCGCCCGGCCAGATCGAACTGCCAGTTCTTCAGCAGATGCGTGGCAATATCCACATATCCGCCGACGACATCGCGGTTGAAATTGCCGGCATTGCCCGCATTGGTCCCCGCCAGCGCGTCCGACCCGCTGCCATAGGTCGAATCCGGCGATCCGGTACCGACCGAATAGCTCTCGTAGCGATAGGTCGCGCCCCCGGCCACATTGATGCTGTGCGGCCAGCCCGAAAGATGGAATGCCCGGCTCAGATCGAAGCTGTTGCTCCACTGCGCATTGTTGAACCCCTGCGCCGCGATCGCCGTCGGCGTCCGCCCGGTATCCCGCGCCACCGCGAAATTCGCCGAATCCTTCAACCCGATCGCGTCATAGTCACGCCCGTAGACCGAGGACAGGTCCCAGTTCCACCCCAGCAACACGCCCTTTACACCGGCCGTCACTTCCCAGTCGTTTTCATCGATCGTCTCCAACGGCGAATAGCCGTTCGGATAGATGGCGGCATATTCAGGATGCGTCGCCAGCGAACTGGGCAGACGATAGTTCTGGAACGCCTCGCCATGCCGGTGCGCATAGGTCGCCAGCGCATAGGCATGGATATCGTCCGTCAGGTCATACCCCGCCTTCACCGCCACGCTTTCGCGCGTCTGCTCCGGCCGGCCTTGCAGCTTGTTGATCTTGGTGCCCGTCCGCAGGTCCGGCGCGCTGCGGAACGTGTGGTCCTCATGCACGAAATCGCCGCTGACATGCACGAACCCGCGCGCGCCCAGCTTCGCCCCGCCATCCAGATACACACCCTGCTGAAACCCGTCCTTCGCCGCCGTGATGCCGGTAATCGACTGGGCGTTGAATCCATGGTCCTGCGTCTTGAGGATGATATTCACCACCCCCGCCACGGCGTCCGACCCATATTGCGCCGAAGCCCCGTCGCGGAGGATCTCCACATGGTCGATCGCCGCCATCGGAATCATGTCGATATCGACCGGCGTGGTCCCCTGCTGCGGCCCGCCATCGGCATAGAGGTTCGCCGTGGTATGGCGCCGCTTGCCATCCACCAGCACCAGCGTCTCGTTCGGGCTCAATCCGCGCAGGCTGAAGGCCGAAGTCAGCGCGCCGGTATCGAAGCCGCCGGTCGGCAGCGTCAGCGAAGGCAGCAACTGCCCCAGCGCCTCGCGCAGCGTCGGCTGCCCCGTCTGCGCAAGCTGCCGGGCCGAGACGATATCGATCGGCGCCACGCTGTCCCGCGCCTTCTTCCCGGTCTCGCGGGTACCGGTCACGATAATGGCTTCCCCCGCATCGGCCGGCCGGGCGGGCTGAATCACGGCGGCACCATGCGGGGCATTCAACACCTGGGCGCCACTCCGGCCGGTCCGGGTGCCATGCTGCGGTGTGGCATCCGCCGCCGGATCAGCCGCCCACGCCTCCACGGCCGGGAAGGCCGTCAGGATCGACGCGGCCAGCAGCGCCCGCCGGGCATGAAGACGGCAACCAACGACAACTCTCCTTCTGCTGACAGGCACGAAATCCAGGGCGAGCGAGCGGAAGGATGACACGATAGCGGCTCCACATTAAACGACAAAAAATCGTTGTTTGAAAAAATCACAACAACGCCCCGCCTTCGTATCAGCGACCATACGAAATGTGAATTAATCCTATCCGCATCCCCCATTCTTCCATCCAGAATGTGGCAAATTCACCACACTCCGTTGCACAAAAAGAACATCCTGTCCCCAGGCACCCACTGCCCCGCCAACAGCAGAACGCCGCCCCTCTCGTACGGCACACACGGCCGCATTTTATCGCGACGGTACGCCACGCCTGAAAACAAGCGTCCCCACCACATGCCGCCCGTCCTCCGAGGCAACGGTCATGACCAGCCGCGCCCGATCAGCCGACAGCGTCCAGCGCATCACGGCAACGCGCAGGGTATCGCCGGTCCGCACCTCCTGCGTCACGACCAGCGCCGCCCCATCCCGCCGCGCGGCAACGGTGCGCAGGGTGCTGGTCCCCAGCACGGTCCGCGCGGGAAAACGCACGACACGTCCATCGGTCGGCAGGTCCAGCGTCACATGCTGCGCCCGTCCCCGTGCCGTCGCCACGATCACATCCGTGATCCGGTCGCCATGATCGACGATCGTATCCCTCCGCGCCTCCGGCTGCTGGAGGTCGCGATAATCGCTCTCCGCCTCATCCAGGCACCACGTCCCGGAAAACCCGGCCTCCCGCCCCTGCGCCGGCAGGCCGAGCAGGAACACGACCAGCACCGTCACAACAGCCTTCATCACCGCACGCCCGGCGCCACCCACGACGCCCCCCACCGGCTCGGCTTCGCTCCCATGACGAAATGCAGGGTGCGGCCATCCATCATGTCCCGATAAGTCACCATGGGCGCCGACAGCGCCGCACCATCCAGCGTCGCCGACCGGATATACCGATTATCCGCCGTATTATGGTCCGCCACGACGGCAAACACCCGCCCATCCGCCATCCGCACCCGCGCGCGCGAAACCAGCGGCGACCCGATCATGTACGTGCCCGAGGCCGGATTCACCGGATAAAACCCCAAAGCCGAAAACACGTACCAGGCCGACATCTGTCCGCAATCGTCGTCGCCATCCAGCCCGGACACACGGTCGGCATATTCCGTACGCATGATCTCGCGCACCCGCTCCTGCGTTTTCCAAGGTTGCCCGACGAAATCGTAAAGATACGGCACATGATGCGACGGCTCGTTGCTGTGCCAGTTGTAATTGCCGTCGAAATAGCGGTCCAGCCGCCCGGCCAGCGCCGCGCGCCCGCCCATCAGTCCGCTCAGCCCGCCGACATCATGCAGCACGTCGAAGGTGTAGACCCACTTTCCACCCTCGGTCCATCCGGTGTCGGGGTCGGCCCACGACCCGTCAAGATTGCGCGCTTGCATGAACCGCGTGGCCGGATTGAACAATTTCCGGTAATCCTCCGACCGGCGCAGGAACTGTTCATAATCCGCCTGCCTGCCCACAGCCCTGGCCACCTGGGCCACGCACCAATCGTCATACGCATCGTCCAGCGTGCTGGACGCGGATTCCGCCGTCCGGTCGGCCGGCACATAGCCCAGCCGCAGCGCATAACCCAGCCCGCCCCGCGCCTCGTAGGGCGTGCCCGGCTTGCGGTCGCGCCAGTCGTTGGTGGCGTCGCCATCGGGCGGCACCGTCGCATCCTTGCGCACGGCCTCCCAGGCCAGCGCCCGGTCGAACCCGGCAAACCCCTTGCCGATCGCCTCAGCCACCAGCGAATCCGCATGGGTGCCGATCATGATGTTGGTATAGGACGGATTGGGCCATTTCGGCATCCAGCCCCCCTGCTGGTAATCCTGGAGCAGGGCCTGCACCATCCCGCCGATCCGCTCGGGCGCCACCAGCGTCAGCAGGCTGAACTCGGCACGGAACACATCCCAGGTCGCAAAATCGGTATAGCTTTCCCCCGCATGCACCTGGTCGTCAAACGCGCTGTAATAGCGCCCATATTCCGAAAGCGAGCGCGGATAGAGCAGCGCATGGTACAGCGCGGTATAAAAGATGTGCCGCTGTTCCCCGCTCAACCCCTCCACCGCGATCCTGTCCAGCTTCTCCCGCCAGGCGTCGTGCAACGTCCTGCGCAGGGTCTCGAAATCCCACCCCGGAATCTCCCGCCGCAGATTCTCCCGCGCCTGTTCCACACTGATGAAGGACGTGCCCACACGCACCTCCACGGCATCCGTTCCGGCATCGAACGTCGCGAACGCCCCCGTGCTCCGGTCGGGCGCCGGCGTGGCCGGATAGGTGGCCATTTTCGCCGGCCGGCTGAACTGCACGACGAAATAACCACGAAAGCGCGGCAGCGTCAGCGGCCCCAGATCGGCATCCGAACGACGGGGATTATATCCGGCAATTTCCCCCTTCGCCTCATCCACCGACACGCCGCCCGCAACCCCCGGCCGGCTGGCCTCGACCATCACCCGCCGCGCCGCGCCGGCCGGAAAGACGAAGCGGAACAGCGCCGAATGCGCCGCCGCCGTCATCTCGGCGCGGATCGCCTGCCCGCCCGTCCCCATCACCACCCGGTAATAATCCGGCCGCGCCTCCTCGTCCCGGTGACTGAACGGCAATGCCCGCTCGGCCAGCCCGCTCCGCGCCGCCCCGCTTTCGGGCATGATCACGACATCGCCATAATCCCCCATCCACAACGCCGCCTGATGGGTGCCGACAAAGCCGGAAATGGAACGGTCCCTGTCATAATACGACAATCCCGGATGCCCGCTCTGCCGCGTCTGCGCCACCCAGCCCGTCATGCCGAAAGGCGGCGTCACCACCGGCATGGTGCGGCCATACCCGATCGCCCCGCCACCGGTCCCGATCAGCGGATGCACCAGATCGACCAGATCCTCCGCACGCGCCACCCCACTGGCCACCCCACTGGACGCCCCACTGGCAAACCCCAGAACGACAGCGGCAAAAACGGCATATCGGCTCACGGTGCCGCGCCCCTGTCCAGAAGCCGGGAAAAGGTCGCCAGCGGGCACACCGCCTCCCCGCCACAGCCGGGCACCGCCAGATACGCCATATCCGGCGGATACGCCCCATCCCCAGCCCGCAGCCGCGCGGGCATCGGCGACTGGAACAACACCCGCACCACCGGGTGCCCACCCTGCGCATCCGTCAGCAGGGCAAAGCCCAGCGCACTGCCCACGGGCACGTCATCCATCGCATAACCCGGCGCATGCACATGCAGGCCAAGCTGCGCCAGCAGCGGCACGATGGTGCCGTCATGCCCCATCCACACCGTCAGCGCCGGCCCGTCGGCACGGGTCAGTTCGGCCGCGATCGCCGCACGCAGAGGCTGGCTGAGCACCGGCGCCAGCGTCGGCAACCCGGTCATCACATGCAGCATCGCCGCATGCAGGTCGGACAGGCGGGCAAACGTGGCGTCATCCAGCACACCCCAAGCCATCCGGGCCGCCGGCTGGCCGGACAACGCCCCCAGCATGATCGCCTCCGCCACCGACGATGCCGGCAACAGCGATCCGGAAAGCGTCAGATGCCGCCCGGACGCATCGACATCCAGCACCGCCGGCATCCCGTCATCGGCGCACAGCGCCCCCCGCCCCGGACAACCGGCCAGGCGCCGCAGCACCGACAGCCCCTCGCGCGGCGGCCCCGCCAGCAGGCCGGCGGCCGCCGCCTCCGCCCGCAGGGCCGGCAGCAGCGCCCGCAGATCCACAGGCCGCTCGGCCTCCAGCGGCGAGAACACCCTGTCCGGCACCCCGATCGGCTCATGCACGATCGCAGCCGGGCAACCGGGCGCAAAACCGGCGGCAAACGCCTCCGCGCTCGCAACCGTCCGCCGGCTGGAATTGGCCCGCAGCCGCACCCTGTCCGCCGCCGGGCACCCGCCGTCCGCCAGCCCCGCCATGTCATTGCCGGCCATCAGCGCGCGTTCCCACACCCCGAGCCCGCGCATCTGCGCCACCCCCTCGGGCGTCAGGTCGCCCGGCACTCCGCTCCACACCGGCCACACATGGTCGATCACCGCCCGCGACGGCACCTGATCCGCCAGCGGCGACCGCAGGCCGTGCCGCACCACCAATATCAGCTTGCGCAGGCGCAGCGCCTCGGGCGCACGCGGCTCGATCGCCGCATCCCGGCACGCGGCCGGCGCGCTCACCGGGTTGCACCGCGCCGCCAGCCCGGTCCCGAACCCCACGCGATATCCCGTCCAGCGCGCAGGCTCGAAATCGGGATAGTCGGTGCTGACCAGTTGGGCACCACTGGCCAGCGCCGCATCCCGCCGCGTCGGGTCGCCGCTGCGCCCCTCCACCGTATTGGCGTCGGCGCGCGTGCGCACCAGCATGTGCCGCCGCACCAGGTCCGCAATCGCCTCGGGCGGCCCGTCATTCAGCTCCGTAAAGGCGGCATCGTCAGCCTCCGGCGGCGCGTTGGTAAACGCCACCCGCCCCCGCAGGCCCGGATGCCCCTCCAGATACAGCGCCCGGTTCGACCGCTGGTCGAGCAGAAAGACCACCTTCCCCCGCGCCGCATCCACGCCCGGCCAGCCCTGCGCCATAACGGCCGCGCGCAGGCTCGGCGCATTCCCCCGTACCTGATCCGGCGTCAGCACCTCACCCGGCGGGAATACCGAGCGGATCTCCCTCTCCAGCGCATCGAAGGTCCGCCCGGTAAACGGCTCGGGCTCGGTCAGCGGCGCGCGCCTGCCCTGTTCGACCTCCAGCAGCACGAACAGCGGCAGATGCCCCGGATGCGCCCGCGACCACGCCCGCACCTGCCCCAGACAGGCCAGCAACGGCTCGCAGGTGGCCCGCTGGTCGATATCGGGGATATGCATCACCTTGAAGCCGGGCCGGCGCATCAGGGCCGCGTTGCCCGTATCGGCAGGCGGCAACCCCGCCTCCGCCAGCCAGCGCGCCGATCGCGGATGCGCAAACCGCCCCCCCGCCGTATCGGCATAAACATCCAGTTCGATCTGCCGGATCCCATGATCGAACTGCGTCGGCAGGTCCGCATGGGCATAGTCCAGCCCCTGCGCCGCGGCCGGGTCGCGCCGCGCCAGCAGCGCCGCGATCGAAGGCGCCAGCCCGGCATGATAGCTGTTATGCGACCCGATCACCTGGATCTGGTCCAGTCGCGGCCCCTCCGCCGCCCGCGCGACAGGCTGCCGCGCCAACGCCAGGCACAGCACCGTCAGGCAACACCCCGTCACGCGACCGGCGTGACGGGGGAACGAGACGGGCATCAGAACTGGCCCATCAGCGACATGCGGAAGTTACGGCCCAGGATCGGCCGCGCCAGGAAGACATTCTGCCCGGCCTGCGAACTCAGCACCTCGCCCGAACGCGGATTGCCCTCCGTCAGCCCCAGCGAATTGTTCAGGTTCTGGCCCGAGAGGTTGAAGGTCAGATAAGGCGTGATCGCATAGGTCGCCCCGAAATTGATCACCGTATAGGCCGGCAGGCGCTGGGTATTGGCCACGTCGGCATAGCGCAGGCCGTAATGCTCGATATCGGCCTGCAACAGCAGCCCGCCGTCCAGCAGATGCAGGCGCGGCGTCACGCGAAACATCACCGGCGGCGTGCGCAGCAGATGGTTGCCGGTATAATCGAGCAGATTGGGCGACCCGTTGCTCAGCACCAGATACCGCATCCTGCCGAAGCGCCCATTCTGCGCGGTGCCGGAAAACACCACGTCGAAATACTGGCTGGGGCGCAGCGTCCCTTCGAATTCCAGCCCGTAGGTATGGGTGGTCGCCGTGATCGTCTGCTGGTTGTACGACCCCGTCTTCACGTCGAAGACCAGGTTGTTGATGCCGTAGCTCGGATAGTCGGTATTGAACCCGGTCAGGAAAAGATCCGCATAGCGCGACTGATATTTCACGCCACCTTCATACATGAAGATCTTCTGCGTGATCGGCGCCGCCACCGGATTGGTGATGAACGAGGCCAGACTGGGCAGGCGATAGGCACGGGTAAACCGGGCAAAGAAGCCGAGATTGGGCTGAAGCTGGTAATTCACGCCGATCGTGCCGCCAAACCCGGAGAAGCTGGCGTTATAAGGCGTGTAGATCCCGTTGCCCGACAGCATGTTCGACAGATAGGGCGCGGCACCCGCCACCACGCTGTGGCTGCCCTCGACCAGCCCGCCGGTCCGCTGCGCCTCGTAGCGCACGCCGGCATCCACGCGCAGCTTCTTCGTAATGGCCCATTCGTCGGTCGCATAACCGGCCACATCGGTGTCGTCGCCCCGCCCGTTGGCAAATTCGGTGCCATAGCGGGTATAGCCGTTCTGCGTGGTCGATCCCACGACCTGCCCCGCCGCATTCACCGCGTCGATGTTCAGAAGCTGCGCGTGCGGCATCGTATCCAGCAGCAGGTTGGCCGAATAGCGCGTGAAATCCTCCTTGAAATAGGTCACGAACGCCCCGATCGCCACGTCATGATGGCCAAGGAACGCGAAGGATTTTTCCAGCTTGAAGTCGTTCATGACCTCATGCTCGTTCATCCACACCGCGCGCAGCGAGGCATCGGTGACGTAATTGTTGCCCGTCATGGCCGGGGAGAATGGCTGACCGGGATCGTTCACATACCGCAACTGCCAGGCACTCGCCCCGGCGAACATCGACCCGGCATCCCCCAGGCCGGCCAGCCGCTTGCCGGCATCCGTCACGGCGCTTGGCGACAGCACGGTCCAGGTGGCGTTCATCGCGCGATAGCGGAACGTGTCGGTCAGGTGCCACCCGTCGGCCAGATCATGCCGGAATCCGGCCGTCACCTGATGCAGGTTGATATGAATGCCGCTTTGCAGGTCGATATGCTTCGTGCTGCCACCGGGGCCGGGCAGATACGCATTCTCCAGCACGGAAGACGAATACTCGCCGGTATTGGCATTGAAGCCGGGCAGCGACACGATATTGCCCGACGTGTCGCGGGTTACGGGAATATCGGTAAAGAGCGTCGTCCGGTCGTCCAGATGCTTGTAATCGACGAAGATACTGCCGCCATGGCTGAAATCGCGGCTGACATTGGCCCGGATCTGCCCGCCCGAATTGGCGCGGAAACCGGGGTCGCGCACACCGTTTTCCACCCGGTAGAACCCTCCCAGGCTCCAGCGCCACGCACCGGCCGGCCCGCCCAGCCACGCATCGGTGCGGTACAGCCCGTCATCGCCGAATGTCTGCTTGGCCAGCCCCGAAAGTTTCCTGGCGCCCCGCCGCGACAGGAAATTGACCAGCCCGCCCGGCGCGTTCTGCGCCACGATGGAACTCGGCCCGCCCCGCACCACCTGGATCTGCTTCATCGTCTCGTCGATCCGAAACGAGTCATCGGCGTTCAGATATCCCAGCGCCGGGTCCGACTGCACCGGCAGCCCGTCTTCCTCAAGCTGGACCGATCCATACCCGTCCACCGGAATACCGCGCGCCCGGATATTGGCCCCCACTTCACCCCCCGAGGCTTCGACCCAGAAGCCCGGCGTATTCTTCAGCGCCTCGGACACCGAAGAGGTCCCACGCACCCGCAAATCCTCCTGCGAAATGGTGGTGATCGCATAGCTGGCGTCGATCTTCCGCTGCTGCTTGCTGGAGGCACGGCCGGTCACGATCACGGCTTCGCCTTCCGGCAGTACGGCCGGCGTCATCGCGGCCCGCGAGGCGCGCTGAAGCAGCCACACGCCATCGGCCTTCGACTGCACCGAAACGCCGGTATCCTTGAGCATCTCGTCCAGCGCCTGCTCGGGCGTCTTCTTCCCCTGCACGGTGCTGGAGCGGACATTTTCCACATCATGCCCATCCACCGCCACATGCACGCCAGACTGGCGGCTGAACTGCGTCAGGGCGGAGGAAAGCGGTTGCGCCGGGATGGAAAAATCCTTCTCGGCGGCGGACTGTGCAACGGCGGCACGCGGCATCACCAGCGGCAGCATGCTCACCGATGCCATGGCCAGGCCAAAGAGATGAACGGACGGAAAAGCGGCACAGAACGAGAGGCGACGACGCAGGGTCTTTCTTTTCACAGGATCTATCCGGGCTTTTCATAGGGTGGAGAACAGCAGTGAGTTGCCCCGCGCCCCGGATTTCCGCCTCCCGTTTTTGTGAAAGTTAAATGACGACCGGCCTGAATGACGACCGACAGGGATCAGAAGATATCCAGCCGCCCCGGCGATCCCACGTAATCGACATGCAGCACGCTGCGCGCCACCCGCGCGAACGCATCGGGGTCGTCAAGCGCGAACGATCCCATCAGCACGCGCCCGCCGGCCTGCCCATGCACCACCAGTTTCCTGCTGTTATAGCGGTTGAAGATCGCGGCGGCATCGCCAAGCGTCTCGCCCTGCAATTCTACCACGCCGCGCTCCCAGTTGGTGGCGCGCGCCAGTTCCTCCGCCGTCAGGGCGTGCAGCCGGGGGGCGGCGTCCGCCCCCATGGTCAGGCAATCCCCGGCATGCAGCATAAAGCGCTCCCCGGTTCCCCGCCGAATCGCCACGGCACTGCCGGAGAGCAGCAGGCCGACCGTATTCTCCCCCGCGATCGAGACCTGCATCCGCCCCACGGAGCGAAAGATCAGGCCACCGGCATCCAGCCGCGCCTCCCGCCGGCTCGACACCACGCACCGCCCGTCCAGCAGCCGCGCATCCGCCCCGCCGACCAGCAGGCCGGAGAAACAGTCCAGCCGAACCGTCCCCCCCGCAATCGCCACCGAGCGCGGCGCCGCATCCCGCACGCTGAAAAAGCGCCCCATCTCGCGCGAGGGCGCCGGCCGGGCGCCGACCATCAGCGCCGCCGAAGCCGCCACCATGGCCCGGCGCGAAAGCCGTCGCACCGGGGCCGGCCGGGCATGCCGGAACGCGAACGCCTCGGGCAGCCGGCAGGCTTCGGGGGCAGGCGCGCCCGCACCGGGCTTCAGCGCCGCCGCGCGCTCCGTCGCCTGCCAGACCACCTGCGCGCGGATCATCGCCCCACGGTGGCGGATATCGGCCCCCAGCCACCGGTCCAGTTCGGCCTGCTCGCCCGCGCTCAGCGCGGCGCGATCCATCCGCGTCACCCAGTCCGCGGCGATCGTGTCAGGCGTTGGATTTTCCACTCCGGAGGTCACCGGACGCCGATCCGCCGCCCTGCGCGGGCAGGTCTCTGCCGGCATAGGCCGTGCCGATGATCCTGAGCGCCCTGGCAAGCTGCTTTTCGACCACATTCTCCGAAACATTCAGGTGAAGCGCACATTCGCGTTGTGAATATCCATAAAAGCGACGCAACACGAACACGTCCCGGCACCGATCCGGCAGGTCGCGCGCGACCTGATCGAGAAAACGCAGTTCCTGTCGCGCAGTCACCGACCGTTCGACCGCCTGCCCCAGGTCGGGAATCTCCGCGCCGGAAAAATCCGTCAGGGAATCGAACGAAACGATCCGTGCCTTGCGATAGTGTTGAAGAACCAGATGACGCGCCACACCAAAAAACCATGCACGCGGAAATCTGATGGAAGCAGGATCGGCTTCGGCAAGCTCGACCCAGGCCTGCTGGATGATGTCGTCGATTTCGATCCCCGAAAAACGCCGCAACCATCTCCGCACATCCCCCTCATGCGGAAGAACATGGGTCGCCAGCCAATGATTTCGCTCTTCGGGAAGCAATGGACCATATCCAGTCGCAAAAGGACGGCGCGTCGATAACACGCCGTCCGTGCGGGAAATGTGATAAACTCGTGACAACCCACCCCGCCCGATCGGCCCCGACGGCATGGAAGTCCGGCGCATGGCGCGGTATGGTCCCCCCATGCCGATCCTGCCCTACATCGTCGCCGCCACCTTTTTCATGGAGTATCTCGACTCCACCATCATCGCCACGGCGCTGCCCGCAATGGCGCGCAGCTTCCATGTCGGCCCCAACGAGCTCAGCCTGGGCATGACGGCGTATATGCTCACGCTGGCGGTCTTCATCCCGATCAGCGGCTGGATGGCCGACCGTTTCGGCTCGCGCACCATCTTCGCCACGGCGGTCACGGTCTTCACCGCCGCCTCGGTGCTCTGCGGCTTCGCCGACAGCGTGCCCACGTTCGTCGCGGCACGGGTGCTCCAGGGGCTGGGCGGCGCCATGATGGTGCCGGTCGGGCGCTTCATCGTGGTGCGCAATACCGAAACCAGCCGCATGATCCAGGCCATCTCCACCATCACCTGGCCGGCGGTCGCAGCCCCAGTGGTCGGCCCCACGGTCGGCGGCATGATCGTCACCTTCGCAAGCTGGCACTGGATCTTCTTCATCAACCTGCCGCTGGGCCTGGCGGTCCTGGGCGTCATCTTCGCCGTGGTGCCGCAGCAGTTCGGCGAACGCCACCCGCTGGACTGGGGCGGCTTCGTGCTGGGCGGCGTCTCGCTCACCGCCCTCCTGCTGGGCACCGAACTGGCCAGCAACACGCAGGCCAGCCCCCTGCTGGCCACCCTGTTGTTCGGCGCCGGCCTGCTGCTGGCCACCGCCACCCTGCGCCACGCGGCCGGCCGCGCGCATCCGCTGCTCGATTTCCGGCTGATGCGCCACCCCACCTTCGCCATCACGGTGCTGGCGGGCACGCTCTCGCGCCTGACGATCGACGCCATCCCCTATCTGGTGCCGTTGCTGCTCCAGATCGGCTTCGGCCTCACCGCCTTCCATGCCGGTTCGCTGATGCTTGCCTTCGCGCTGGGCAATCTGGGCATGAAGATGTTCACCACCCGCATCCTCCAGCATTTCGGTTTCCGCACCACCGCCGCCGTCAACGCGGCCCTGGGGGCGCTGTTCGTCTTGCTGGCGGGCACCATGGTCCCGGCCACTCCGGTCACGCTCCTGCTGCTGGTGCTGCTGGGCTGCGGCGTCACGCGCTCGATGCAGTACACGCTGCTGGCCACCCTGGGCTATGCCGATATCGGCGCGCAGGAAAAAGGCCCCGCCAGCACGTTGCTCAGCGTCAGCCAGCAGATGTGCATCGGCATGGCCGTCGCCTTCGCCGCCCTCACCCTGCGGCTGACCGCGACCCTGCGCGGCGAACACCCCTCCACCGACGCCTTCACGCCCACCGATTTCCACTGGGCGTTCCTGATCGTCGCGATCCCCCTGATCCTCTCGATCCCGGGCTATCTGCGCCTCGACCGCACCGCCGGCGCCGCCCTCCGCCAGGGATCCTGATCCCATGGCAGCGACCACACATATGCACCCCGTCACAGGATATGGAAGGAATGCAGGACATGCGGCGATATCCGATGATCGGTGCCATCTTGCTCGTGCAGGCCGCAACGCTCCTCCCCGCCCAGGCGCATGACGACACCGGCAACCGCGTCACGACATATGGCCCCTATGACGCCCCGCCCGGCGGCACCGCTCCCACCTACGCGCCGCCGACGACCGAACGGGGCAAGCCGTTCCCTCCCGGCCAATATCCGTACGCCTACCCGCCCTTGCAGCAATACCCCGTACTGCCCTATCCCGCGCCAACCCTCCCCCCCCCGCCCGCACCACCGCCCAAGGGGGGCTGCCACGGGGCGCCATCGCATCCGGGCTGCCGGTGCTGGGCATCTGCGGCGGCCAGCAATTG
>NZ_JBDNXE010000082.1:0-18837 GCF_047721585.1 Gluconacetobacter sp. | reverse complement strand
GTGGTGACACACCTGCACATCACACCAATCCCGCGTAGCGGGTTCGTTCTTCCCCCGAAGCCGACATTCTCTCGCCGTCCTGCCCCCTGGCCGAACAGGGGTGAAGGGGACGACTGTCCCCTTCCGGGTGCAGGGCAGCGCCCTGCGACTTCCCCTATCCGTCCAGCGACTGCAATTCGAACAGCCGCCGATACAACCCGCCCTCATGCGTCACCAGTTCCGCGTGGGATCCGTCTTCCAGCAACGCGCCGTGGGCGAAGACCAGGATGCGGTCCAGACCGACGACGGTGGAGAGGCGGTGGGCGATGACCAGCACGGTGCGTCCGAGCATCAGCCGTTCCATGGCCTCCTGCACCAGGATTTCCGATTCCGAGTCGAGGCTGGATGTCGCCTCGTCGAAGATCAGGATCGGGGCGTTGGTCAGGAAGGCGCGGGCGATGGCCACGCGCTGGCGCTCGCCGCCCGACAGCTTGACGCCGCGTTCGCCGACCATGGTGGCGTAGCCCTTGGGCAGGCGGTCGATGAAGCCGGCCGCATTGGCCTGACGCGCGGCTTCCTCGATTTCGGCCATGGAGGCGCCGGGGCGGCCATAGGCGATGTTCTCGGCCAGCGAGCGATGGAACAGCACCGGCTCCTGCTGCACGATCGCGATCTGCGACCGCAGGCTGGACTGCGTGACGGTGGCGATGTCGGTGCCGTCGATCAGGATCTGGCCGGAGGTTACGTCATAAAGCCGCTGCAACAGCTTGATCAGCGTGGTCTTGCCCGAACCTGAGGGGCCAACCAGCGCAACGCGGCTGCCGGCTGGGATGTCGATCGACAGGTCGTGGAACAGCGGACGGGTCTGCGCCTTGTAACCGAAGCCGACATGATCGAAGCGGATGGCCCCATGCGTGACGCGCAGCGTGCCGGCCCCCGGCCGGTCCGCGACGCCCAGCGGCTGGCGATAGATGGCGACCAGTTCTTCCATTTCGTTGACCGAGCGCTGGACCATCGAGATCTGCTGCCCGATATCGCGCAGATAGCCCTGCACCAGAAAGACCATGGTGAGCACATACGCCACGTCGCCCGGTCCGGCACGGCCGCGCCACCACAGCGCCAGCACCGCGCCGATCAGCAGGACGCGCATCAACAGGGCTGCGACGTTCTGGAGATTTCCCGAATTGGTGCCGCGGATCCACGACCGTTCGGTGCGCGTCTGCCAGCGTGCGAGGATGCGCGACAGATGTGCGTCCTCACGCGCTTCGGCACCGAATGCCTTGACGACGGTATTGCAGGTGACGGCATCGGCCAGCGCCGCGCCCATGCGGGTATCCCACTTGTTGGCCAGCCGGGCCGAAGGCGCGACATAGCGCAGGGTCAGCGACGTGGACATCGCCACCAGCAGGATCGAACTCACCCCCAGCAGCAGGCCCATCGACGGCCAGTGCGCCGCCAGCACCACCGTGGTTGCCGCCAGCACCAGCACGCTGGGCAGCAGCATGAGCATCAACGTATCGGCCAGCGTGTCGGTGGCCCACATGCCGCGCGTCAGCCGGCGCACGGTCGAGCCGGCGAAGGTGTTGCCGTGCCAGTCGGTCGAAAAACGCTGGACGCGGGCAAAGGCGCTTTCCGCGATGCCGCGCATGGTGCGCGCGGTCAGATGCGTGATGCCCAGATACGACATGCGGCGCCCGGCCACGCCCAGCAGGCCCAGCAGCACCAGCCCGCCGACCAGCCACAGCGCACCGCGCCGGGCGGCCTCCATCGCCGGCGTGGTCACCCCGCCCGCGCCCACCCCACCGGCAGCGCGCGAGACGTCATCCACAATCCAGCCGGCCAGCAGCGGCGTGGCCACATCGGCCACCGTCGCCACCGAGACGCCCGCCAGCGTCCAGGCCAGCGCGCCGGGATGGCGCAGCCAGCGGCGGATCACGAAATCCAGAACTTCGGCAAATTCGTTGCGCGCGGGGCTTTCCTGGCCCGACGCGGCTTGTTGGTCTGTCATGATGCTCCGGCCGGTTTTGCCGGCCATCCTTCTGCGTCAGCCCCAACCGCGGCGACGGCGCAGACCGTCGCGTGCCGCGCGGCGCGCGCCCGCGCCGCACGATGGGCATTCTGATCTTGTCCCGGTTTCCGGCCAAATTATCACCGTGCCGCCCCCGGAACGCAAGGCGGTACGACAGGCCCGCGCACCCCGGCGATTTACAGATGGCGTCATCCGGCCGAAAACGGACAGCACTTCACCTTTCACCTTCCGCAGAGACGGCATGACCCGCACCCCAACCACCCGCCCGGCCGGCGCCCGCCGCCGCATGACGCTGAAGGAAGTCGAACGCTTCATCACCCTGCTGGCCGCCGCTCACCCGAATGCGGAAAGCGAACTGGATTTCGTCGACGATTACACGCTGCTGGTTGCCGTCGCCCTGTCCGCGCAGGCCACCGACGTCTCGGTCAACCGCGTGACCAAGGGCCTGTTCCGCGACGCCCCGAACCCCGCCGCGATGGTGGCGCTGGGCGAAGAGGCCGTCGGCGAGCATATCCGCAGCATCGGCCTGTGGCGCACCAAGGCCCGCAACGTCGTCGCCCTGTCGCAGGCCCTGCTGGACCAGCATGGCGGACAGGTGCCGCACGACCGCGCGGCGCTGGAAGCCCTGCCCGGCGTGGGCCGCAAGACCGCCAACGTGGTGATGAACGTGGCCTTCGGCGACAGCACCATGGCCGTCGATACCCATATCTTCCGCATCGGCAACCGCACCGGCCTGGCCCCCGGCAAGACCACCCGCGCGGTGGAGGACCAGTTGGTGGCCCGCATCCCAGCACCCATGCTGCGCCCGGCCCATCACTGGCTGATCCTGCACGGACGCTATGTCTGCAAGGCCCGCCGGCCGGATTGCTGGCGGTGCCCGGCGACCGAGCCCTGCCAATATACGGCAAAAATATTGATCGCGCCCTGAAGCTGTTCTTTTTTGAAAAAAAAGAACCAAAAAACTTTTGATCTGTTCAGGAGTTTTGTGCTTGCACCTTACGACGCTCCTGAACGGATAAAAGTCTTTTTGCTTCTTTTTCTTCAGAAAAAGAAGACCTACTCCCGCTGCGCCATTGGCAGAACGGGCTCGCCATGCTGACCCGGCGCCAGCACCCAGGCGCGCGCTCCACGCCAGCTCCGATCCGAAAGCACCACCGGGCCGGCACGGCGCAGAAACACAGCCTGCGCGCCGCTTTTCCAGGTCTCCAGCGTGTCAAGCCTACGCACACCGGGACACCCTGCGTCATCAGGCGCCAGCGTGACCAACAATTCCAGCCCGGCACAGCGGACCGGTAGCGCGCCCCGCAAGCGAAGCGCGACACGTCCGCGATCAAGCAGGCACAATCCATCCTGACAGTCCGCACTGCCCGCCAGCGGCACGATCGGCAGCGCCAGAGCCTGATGCCAATCGTCCTCGACCAGCCGCTCACTACCGGGATGGGGGCCGACACGCAGCACGGCGCCGTCCCGCACCGCCACCGTCCGCCCATCGGGGGACAGCAGCAGATCCGGCCGCACAATCAGAAAAGGCGCGGCCATTCCCAGCACCATCAGGCCCACACCCCACCAGCGCCATCGACCCGCCCAAAGGCATAGCCAGCACAGGCCCAGCACCCACATCGCCAGCCCCCAGCCCGGCATGGCCGGCACCGCCAGCCGCGCCGCCGGCCAGCCGGAAACTATGCGCGCCAGATCGAGAATCACCCCGATGCCCCAGCCCATCGGCACCAGGGCCACGGATTCGACGCCCCATGGCATCAGAAACAGGGACAGCAGGCCCAGCGGCAGGACGCACAGCGCCATCAGCGGCACCGCCAGCAGATTGGCCAGCACGAACCAGGGCTGGAGTGTGCCGAAATGCGCCATCACCACCGGCACCGTGGCCCCGCCGGCCAGCAGGCTGGCCTGCGCCAGATGCGCGACATGATGCAGGACGCGCCGCCACCAGCCGGGCTGCTCGGTCAGGCGGGCCATGAGCGGGCGCGTGACCTCGGCACCCGCCGCCAGCGCCATGACGGCGGCCAGCGACATCGGCAACGGAGCCTCCAGCAGATCGGCCGGCCCGGTCAGCAGCAGCAGGATCGCACCCACCGCCAGCCCGCGCAGCGACAGCGCCCGCCGACCGGTCACGATGGCCAGCACCACCAGCGCCGCCATGGTCAGGCTGCGCAGGGCCGGCAGATGCGCGCCCGTCAGCACCACATACACGATGCCGGCCGCTAGCCCGGCGAAGGCGGCAATCGAGCGGCACGGCCAGTACAACGTCGCCCGTTCCGAACAGGCCAGCAGCAGCCGCGCCGCCGCCACCGAGACCCCCATGACGATGCCCAGATGCAGGCCCGCCACCGCCAGCAGATGGGCCAACCCCGCATCGGCGAACGCATCACGATCCGCCTGCGCCATGCCCACGACCGAGCCGGTCAGCACCGCCGTCGCCACTCCGCCCACCGCACCCGGCAGAACGCGCATGATGCGGGCCGCAATCCGCTCACGCAGTCCTTCCAGCGACGACGCCCCCGGCACGGGCCGGAGCACCTGCGCCCGACCCAGTGCCGTTCCGCTGCCGGCGGTGCCGTCGAAATAGGCGCGGCGCTGCCGGTCGGGGCCACCGGGCCAGGACGGCGGGGCAGGCGGCCGCAGCAGGGCGCGCACCCGTACCATCATGCCCGGAACAGGCACCAGCGGATCGTCGGCACGCAGACGCACGCGCAGGATGCGCCGCAGGGGCGGCATGCCGGAATCCAGCGGGTCGTCCAGCACCGCGCCGGCCAGATCCAGCCGGCGCACGGACGGACCATCGGCCGGCAGCAGCGCCACCGCCACGACACGGCCGGTCACGATGGTCGCGCGCGCCGGCAGGTCGGGCAAGGGCGGCTGGCGATGGGTGGCCCAGAACGCGGCGAGAAACCCCACGGCCAGCGTCGCCGCACCGCCACCCAGCACACGCGGCGCCAGCGCGAACGGCCGCCACGCGATCCAGCCGAGCCCCAGAGCCGCGATGCCGGCCCAGGCCAGAAGCGCCGGCACCCCCGGCTCGCACCGCAGCCGGAAATACCACGCGATGCCCAGCCCCAGCCCGACCGGCAGCCACAGCGCCAGACGCCTCTGCTCCGCCAACAGCAGCCCGACGAGCCTGTCCCGTTCTTTTTTGAAAAAAAGAACCAAAAAACTTTTAGCCTTTTAAAGGGAAAACCGCCGGACCAGACGGAATGCCGACAACGGATTAAAAGTCTTTTTGCTTCTTTTTCTTCAGAAAAAGAAGAGACAAACGCCTCACACCCGCAACGCTCCCCTACCGGCGCCCCCTGTCGGCAAACGGCGTCTCATGGTAAGGAGCCGGCTCATGACCGTTCGTACGCGCTTCGCACCGAGCCCGACCGGGTTGCTGCATATCGGCAACGCCCGCGCCGCCCTGTTCAACTTCCTCTATGCCCGCCATCACGGCGGCAAATTCCTGCTTCGTATCGAGGATACCGACCGCGAGCGGTCGACCCAGCATGCGGTCGACGTGCTGTTCGACGGGCTGGCCTGGATGGGCATCACCCCGGACGAGGAACCGGTGTTCCAGTCCACGCGCCAGGCGCGGCATGCCGAAATCGCGCACCATCTGCTGGCGCAGGGGCTGGCCTATCGCTGCTACTGCACGCAGGAAGAATTGCAGCAGATGCGCGAGCAGGCGATGGCGGAGGGCAAACCGCCCCGTTACAACGGCTACTGGCGCGATCGCGACCCGTCCGAAGCACCGCCCGGCGCGCCCTATACCGTGCGCATCCGCGCCCCGCGCGAGGGCGAGACCGTGATCCAGGATCTGGTGCAGGGCGATGTCCGCGTCGCCAACGTCGAAATGGACGACATGATCATCCTGCGCGCCGACGGCACGCCGGTCTATCAGCTCGCCGTGGTGGTGGACGACCATGACATGGACATCACCCACGTCATCCGCGGCGACGACCACCTGACCAACAGTTTCCGCCAGGCGATGATCTATCGCGCCATGGGCTGGGACCTGCCGAAATTCGCGCATCTGCCGCTGATCCACGGGCCGGACGGCGCCAAGCTCTCCAAGCGGCATGGCGCGCAGTCGGTCGTGGAATTCCGCGACATGGGCTACCTGCCCGAGGCGCTGAACAACTACCTGCTACGCTTAGGCTGGGGCCACGGCGACGCCGAGATCCTGTCGCGTGACGAGCAGATCCATCTGTTCGACCTGGACGGCGTCGGCCGGTCGCCCTCGCGCATGGATTACGCCAAGCTGTCGCACCTCAACGGCGTGTGGCTGCGCCAGGCCGACGACGCGCGCCTGACGGACGACGTGCTGCAACGGCTGGCGGGGCGCGAGGGCGTGACGGTGGACGACACGCTGCGCGCGCGCATCCTCACGCTGATGCCCGGCCTGAAGGAACGCGCGAAGACGCTGGTCGAACTGGCCGACAGCGCCGCCTTCCTGGGCCGGCATGTGCCGCTGGCCTTCGACGCCAAGGCCGAGAAGCTGCTGACCGACGATGCCCGCGCCATGCTGGGCAAGCTGGCGCGCGACCTCGCGGTGCTGGCGGATTTCGACGCGCCCGCGATCGACGCCGCCCTGCGCCATTTCGCCGAGAACCACGGCCACAAGCTGGGCCAGGTGGCCCAGCCCCTGCGGGCCGCGATGACCGGCGGCGCGACCTCGCCGGGCATCGACGCCACGCTGGCCGCCCTGGGCCGGGACGAGGTGATGGCCCGGCTGGGAGCCGTCGCCCGATGAACGACAGCCCGCGCGCAGCGCCGTCCCGCTTCTTCACGCAGCACGGGCGGCACCTGCTGGGTCTCCAGGGCATGCATCCGACCCGGATCACGCCCTTCCTGGACCTGGCCGAGAGCTATGCGCTGATGAACCGCTCGCGCCAGACGCCGCGCGACCGGTTGCGCGGGCGCACGGTCATCAATCTGTTCTTCGAAGACAGCACCCGCACCCGCACGTCGTTCGAACTGGCGGCGAAGCGGCTGGGCGCGGACGTGGTCAACATGACGGTGGCCACCTCGTCGGTGAACAAGGGCGAGACGCTGCTGGACACCGCCGCCACGCTGAATGCGATGCGCACCGACCTGCTGGTGGTGCGCCATTCGCAGTCCGGCGCGCCGGCGCTGCTGGCCCGCAAGGTCGAGGCCAGCGTGGTGAATGCCGGCGACGGCACCCACGAGCATCCGACCCAGGCCCTGCTGGACGCCCTGACCATCCGCCGGCATTTCGGCACGCTGCACGGGCTGACGGTCGCGATCTGCGGCGATGTCAGCCACAGCCGGGTCGCGCGGTCGAACATCCACCTGCTGACGGCCATGGGGGCCAAGGTGCGGGTGGTCGGGCCGCCGACGCTGATCCCCGGCGCCATCGGCGCGCTGGGCGTGGATATCCATTACACGATGGAAGACGGGCTGCGCGACGCCGACGTGGTGATGATGCTGCGCATGCAGCGCGAGCGGATGAATGGCGGGCAGGTGCCCAGCCCGCGCGAATATTTCCGTTTCTACGGGCTGGACCTCAAGCGGCTGGCCCTCGCCCGGCCCGGCGCGCTGGTGATGCATCCCGGCCCGATGAATCGCGGTGTCGAGATCGAAAGCCGCGTCGCCGATTCAGACCAGAGCGCGATCCGCGAACAGGTCGAGATGGGGGTGGCCGTGCGCATGGCCGTCCTCGACCTGCTGTCGCGCGCCGGAGACCAGACGTGAGCACTCCCCACCCGGCCCAGCCCGTCCTGTTCGAGAATGTCCGCCTGATCGACCCCGCACGCGGGCTGGACCGGCCCGGACGCCTGCTGGTCAAAGGCGGCGTGATCGCCGGCATCGACCTGCCCGACAGCGAAGGCGTGCCCGACGGCGCGCATGTGGTCGCGGGTGGGGGCGCGGTGCTGTGCCCCGGCCTTGTGGACATGCGGGTGGCGATCGGCGAACCCGGCTTCGAGTATCGCGAAACCGTGGCCTCGGCCGCGCGGGCGGCGGCGGCGGGCGGCATCACCACCATGGCGGTCTTGCCCAACAGCCAGCCGGCGATCGACGACCCGGCGCTGGTGCGGCACCTGCGCGCGCGCGGCGAGGAAACGGGCATGGTCTCGATCCTGCCCTACGGCGCGCTGACACGCGGCTGCGAAGGCAGCGAGATGGCCGAAATCGGCCTGCTGGACGAAGCCGGCGCGGTCGCCTTCACCGACGGCACGCGGGCGCTGGCCGACGCGCGGATGATGCGGCTGGCCCTGACCTATGCAAGGGGCTTCGACGCACTGGTGGTCCAGCACCCCGAGGACCCGTCACTGGCGCGCGGCGGTTGCGCGACGGACGGCGAACTGGCGACGCGGCTGGGCCTGCCGGGCATTCCGACCGCCGCCGAGGCGATCATGATCGCGCGAGACCTGCGGCTGGCCGAACTGACGCGCGGCCGGCTGCATTTCGCCCATGTCTCGACGGCCGAGGGGCTGGAACTGATCCGCGCCGCCAAGGCGCGCGGCCTGCGCGTGACCTGCGACACCGCGCCGCCCTATTTCGACCTGAACGAAACCGCGATCGGCGATTTTCGCACCTACGCCAAACTGTCGCCCCCGCTGCGCGGGGAGGCCGACCGGCTGGCGGTCTGCGCCGCGCTGGCCGACGGCACGATCGACGCGATCGCGTCGGACCACGCGCCCTGCGACGCCGACGACAAGCGCCAGCCCTTCGCCGTGGCCTCGGCCGGCGGTACCGGGCTGGCCACGCTGCTGGCCGTCACGCTGGCGCAGGTGCATGGCGGCACGCTGCCGCTGATCGACGCGCTGGGCCTGCTGACCTGCCGCCCCGCCGCCCTGCTGGGCAGCGACGCCGGCACGCTGGCCGAGGGCGCCGCCGCCGATCTGTGCCTGTTCGACCTCGATCGCGCCTGGAAGATCACGGCCGACGCCCTGCCCGGCCGCGCCCGCAACACACCCTTCGACGGGCGGGCGGTGGAAGGCCGGGTGCTGGGCACCTGGAAGGCCGGCCGGCAGGTCTTCGGCCAGGACGCGGCATGATGACCGAGACGCTCCCCGGCTACGTCCTGCAATTGCTGGCCGCCATCGCCGTGCTGGCCTACGGCATCGGCAGCATTCCCTTCGGCCTGCTGCTGACGCAACTGGGCGGCGCGGGAGACATCCGCGCCATCGGCTCGGGCAATATCGGCGCGACCAACGTGCTGCGCACCGGCCGGCGCGGGCTGGCGGCGGCGACGCTGCTGCTGGATGGCGGCAAGGGCGCGTTCGCGGTGCTGTGCGGCTTCATCCTCTCACCCTTCCACACCGCCCCGGCGATGGCGGTGGCGGCCCTGTTCGCCGTCATCGGCCATTGCTTTCCCATCTGGCTGAAATTCAAGGGCGGCAAGGGCGTGGCCACCGGGCTGGGGGCGGCGCTGGCGCTGTCGCCGCTGACCGGCCTTGCCTGCTGCGCCCTGTGGCTGGGCGTGGCCAGGCTGACGAAAATCTCCTCGGCCGGCGCGCTGGCCGCGTTCGTGGCCATGCCCGTGCTGCTGACCCTGTTGAACGGCGGCGACCCGCGTAGCCCGATTCCGCTGGCGGGGCTGCTGATCGCGCTGCTGGTCATCGCCCGACACCACGGCAATATCCGCCGCCTGCTCAACGGCACCGAGCCGCGAATCGGACGGAAAAATCCGTGACACCAGCCGGGCCGCTGGCCGCGCGCCTGCGGCTGGCACGCAGCGAAGGCGTCGGCCCGGTCGGCTATCGCAAGCTGCTGCTCGATTACGGCGACGCGGAACGCGCGCTGGCCGCCCTGCCGGCACGCGCCCGTGCCGCCGGCCGGGCGAAGGTGCTGCGCATTCCCCCGGCAGACGAAATCGCGGCGGAAATCGAGGGCACGGCAGCCCTCGACGGCCGCATCCTGATGCTGGGCGACCCCGATTACCCACCGCTTCTGGCCGCCATTCATGACGCGCCGCCGGCTCTCTCGGTCCTGGGCGATCCGGCGCGGCTGAACGGATGCTGCGTCGCCATCGTGGGCGCGCGCAATGCCTCCTCCAACGGGGCGCGCATGGCCGAAAGCCTGGCCGCGACGCTGGCGGCACAGGGCATCACCGTGGTCTCGGGCCTGGCCCGCGGCATCGACGCCGCCGCCCATGCCGGCGCGCTGCGGACCGGCACCACCATCGCCGCCGTCGCCGGCGGGCTGGACCGCCCCTACCCGGCGGAACACGCACAATTGCAGGACAGGATTGCGCAATACGGTGCCGTCGTCACCGAAACCCCACTGGGCGTGGCACCGCAGAGCCGGCATTTCCCCCGCCGCAACCGCCTGATCGCCGGCCTGTCGCTGGGCTGCGTCGTCGTCGAGGCCGCCTTGCGCTCGGGCAGCCTGATCACCGCCGATCTGGCGGCGGGCTATGGCCGCACGGTCTTCGCCGTGCCCGGATCGCCGCTGGACCCGCGCAGCCGGGGCGCCAATTCCCTGCTGCGGCGCGGCGCGATCCTGACCGAAAGCGAGAACGACATCCTGGCCGAACTGCCCGACGCGGCGGCGCGCGACCTCTTTTCCGCCGACGGAACAACAGGCGCATCGCCCCGGCCCGGCGGGCTGGCGCAAAGCCGCGCCCCCTGGCCGGAACCGCCGCCCCAGGCCGATCCCGAGCCCCGGCCGGACACCCCCGGCGAGCCCTCCGATATCCGTCAGGCGATCCTGACTCTGCTGTCATTCACGCCAACGCCGGTTGACGATCTTGTACGGCGCTGCCAGTTCTCGACATCGGCGATCCTGACCGTACTGTCGGAACTGGAACTGGCAGGCGACATTGAAACCCTTCCCGGTGGGAGTGTCGTCCTGCCATCCCTGTCCGACGGAGGCTGACGGACGCCGGAACGAGATGCGTGATCCGGAGACAGAATGACTGACGTGGTCGTGGTCGAATCGCCTGCCAAGGCGAAGACGATCAACAAGTATCTGGGAGACGGCTTTACCGTTCTGGCGTCGTTCGGCCATGTCCGCGACCTGCCGCCGAAGGATGGCAGCGTCCGCCCGGACGAGAATTTCGCCATGGA
This sequence comes from Gluconacetobacter sp., assembly GCF_047721585.1. Taxonomy (NCBI): domain Bacteria; kingdom Pseudomonadati; phylum Pseudomonadota; class Alphaproteobacteria; order Acetobacterales; family Acetobacteraceae; genus Gluconacetobacter; species Gluconacetobacter sp. The sequence continues at coordinate 7,803 of NZ_JBDNXE010000082.1, read as the reverse complement.
CTGGGAAGCCGACGAACGCGGCAACCGGCAGATCGCCGCCATCGCCAAGGCGCTGCGCGGCGCCAGGACCCTGTATCTGGCCACTGACCCGGATCGCGAGGGCGAGGCGATCTCGTGGCATGTCCGGGCGATGCTGGAAGAGCGGAAGCTGCTGAAGGGCGTGGATGTCCAGCGCGTCACCTTCAACGAGATCACCAAATCCGCCATCCGCACCGCGATGGCCCACCCCCGCGACCTCGACCAGCCGCTGATCGAGGCCTATCTGGCCCGCCGCGCGCTGGATTATCTGGTGGGCTTCACCCTGTCGCCGGTGCTGTGGCGCAAGCTGCCGGGCTCGCGCAGCGCCGGGCGCGTGCAGTCGGTCTCGCTGCGGCTGATCTGCGAGCGCGAAGCCGAGATCGAGAGCTTCAAGAGCCGGGAATACTGGACGGTCGCCGCCCAGTTCACCACGCCCGGAGGCGCGCCCTTCACCGCGCGCCTGACCCATCTGGCCGGCCGGAAGCTGGATCAGTTCGACCTGCATGACGAAGCCGGGGCCATGGCGGCCAAGGCCACCGTCGAAGGCGGGACATTCGCGGTGCGGTCGGTCGAGCGGCGCAAGGTCCGCCGCAATCCGCCGCCGCCCTTCACCACATCGACCATGCAGCAGGAAGCCTCGCGCAAGCTGGGCATGGGCGCGCAGGCGGCGATGCGCGTGGCGCAGCAGCTCTATGAAGGCATCGATCTGGGCGGCGAGACGGTCGGCCTGATCACTTATATGCGAACCGACGGCGTGCAGATGGCCGGCGAGGCGATCACCGCCATCCGCAACCATATCGGCAGCAGCTTCGGCGCCCCCTATGTGCCGGAAAAGGCGCGGATCTATTCCACCCGCGCCAAGAACGCGCAGGAAGCGCACGAGGCCATCCGCCCCACCGACGTTGCCCGCACCCCCGCCGAAGTCGCCCGCTATCTGAGCGACGAGCAACGGCGGCTGTACGAACTGGTCTGGAAACGCTCGGTCGCCAGCCAGATGCAGTCGGCGGAACTGGATCAGGTGATCGTCGAGATCGCGGACGGCGCGAATGCCGCGACCCTGCGCGCCAACGGCTCGATCATCGCCTTCGACGGATTCCTGAAGCTGTATAGCGAAGGCCGCGACGACGCGGGCAAGGACGATCAGGACGACGAAAGCCGGATGCTGCCGCCGATGCGCGAGCGCGACCCGCTGAAAACCGGCACCGTCGAAGCCGACCAGCATTTCACCCAGCCGCCGCCGCGCTATTCGGAAGCATCGCTGGTCAAGAAGATGGAAGAGATCGGCATCGGCCGGCCCTCGACCTACGCCTCGATCCTGTCGGTGCTGCGCGACCGCAATTACGTGCGACTCGAGGCACGGCGCTTCGTGCCCGAGGACCGGGGGCGGCTGGTAACGGCCTTCCTGACCTCGTTCTTCGAACGCTATGTCGATACCGGCTTCACGGCGGGTCTGGAGGAGCAGCTCGACGACATCTCGGGCGGCCGTGCCGACTGGCGCGATGTGATGTCGGCCTTCTGGCGCGATTTCTCCCACGCGGTCGACCAGACGAAGGAGCTGAAGATCTCCGATGTCATCAACGCGCTGGATGACGACCTCGCCCCCCACTTCTTTCCGTCCCGCCCCGACGGCACCGACCCGCGCGTCTGCACCGCCTGCGGCACCGGCCGGCTGGGGCTGAAGCTGGGGCGCTACGGGGCCTTCATCGGCTGCTCGAACTATCCGACCTGCCAGTTCACCCGCCGCCTGGTGGTGGACGCCAAGGAGGAAGGCGAGGCCGACACGCTGAAGGACGGCATGCGCGTGCTGGGTCAGGCGCCCGGCGGCGAGGACGTGACCGTCAAGCGCGGCCCTTGGGGGCTCTACGTCCAGCAGGGCGAGCCCAATCCCGAGGACAAGAAGGCCAAGCCGAAGCGCGCCACCATCCCGCGCGGCATCGAGGGCGACAAGATCACGCTGGAACAGGCGCTGGGCCTGCTGTCCCTGCCGCGCCTGATCGGCACCCACCCCGAGACCGGCGAGCCGATCGAGGCCGGGCTGGGCCGCTTCGGGCCGTATGTGAAGATGGGCGCCATCTACGGGTCGCTGGACAAGGATGACGACATCCTGACCGTCGGGCTGAACCGCGCGGTCGATGTCCTGGCGCGCAAGCTGGCCTCGGTCCGCACCATCGCGCCGCATCCCAAGGACGGCGAGCCGGTGATGGTGCGCAAGGGCCGGTTCGGGCCGTACATCCAGCACGGCCAGATGGTGGTGAACGTGCCCCGTGGCGAGGCGATGGAAGACGTGACGCTGGATCAGGCGGTGGCGCTGCTGGCCGAAAAGGGCAAGCCGCTGAAGCCCAAGGGCAAGGCCGCCGCCAAGAAGACGACCGCCAAGACCACCACCCGCAAGAGTGCGGCAAAGACCACGAAGACGGCCGCCGCCAACGGGGCCGACGGCGCCGACGCAGCCGAAGCCCCGGCCCGCAAGGCCACCCGCGCCAGAAAGGCGCCCCCGGCGGAGGGCGCCGCAAGTCCGGCGAAGCGAAGCCGGCGCACGGCGGCCAAGGCCGAGTGACGATGGCGGGGAGGAAGCCTTCCGACCCCCAGTCGCCGTCCGACACGCCGCCCGATACGCTGCCCGATCCCTCCGCCCCCTCGCGGGACGGAGGGCTTCCGGATCGCGAAACCCTGCGCCGGTTCGTGACCGAGGCCAGCGGCCGCGTCGGCAAGCGCGAGATCGCCCGTGCCTTCGGCCTTGGCCCGGAACACAAGGCGGCGCTGCGCGACATGCTGCGCGAGCTGGCGCTGGACGGCGCGCTGGTCCCGGCCGGCGCGCGGCGCTTCCGCGCGTCCGCCGCCATGCCCGAGGCCACGGTGGTGCAGGTCACCGGCACCGACCCGGACGGCGACCCGATCGCCCGCCCCGTAATGTGGGAGGGCGACGGGCCGGCGCCCGTCATCTTCATGCACCCCGAGCAGAAGGGCCGCCCGGCGCTCGCACCCGGCGAGCGCGTGGTGGCGCGCCTCAAGCGCGTCGGCCCCGGCCGATACGAGGGCCGCACCCTGCGTCGGCTGACCGACGCACCGGGCCGGATCGTCGGCCTGTTCCGCGCCACACCGGCCGACCCGGCCGCCCCGCCGCGCCGGGTGCAGGAGGCCGGACGCATCGTACCCGCCGACCGGCGGTCCAAGGCGGAATGGATCGTCCCGGCGGGCGAGACGATGGGTGCGGGGACTGACGAAATCGTGGTGGCCGAGCCGCTGCCGATGGCCGGGCATGGGCTGAAGCCGGCGCGCATCGTCGAACGGCTGGGTCCGATCGGCGACGCCCGCTCGGTCAGCCTGCTGGCGATCCACACCCACGGCATCCCCCACCAGTTCTCCGCCGACGCCCTGGCCGAGGCCGACCGCGCGCGCGGCGTCCCGGCGGAAGGGCGCGAGGACCTGCGCGAGGTGCCGCTGATCACGATCGACGGCGCCGACGCCCGCGATTTCGACGACGCCGTGTATGCCGAGCCCTGGTCCGGGCCGGAGGGCACCGGCTTTCGCCTGATCGTGGCCATCGCCGACGTGGCGCATTACGTGCGCCCCGGCTCGGCGCTGGACAGCGAGGCGAGGCGGCGCGGCAATTCGGTCTATTTCCCCGACCGCGTGGTGCCGATGCTGCCCGAGGCGCTGTCGAACGGCTGGTGCTCGCTCCGCCCCGGCGAGGATCGCGGCTGCCTGTTCGTCGAAATCCATATCGACGCGGCGGGCCGGAAACTGCGCCACCGCTTCGGCCGGGGCCTGATGCGCAGCGCCGCCCGCCTGACCTATGACGACGTGCAGGCGATGGCCGACGGCGCGCAGGACAGCCCCCTGCCCGAGGGCATGATGGAAACGCTGTTCGCGGCGTGGCGTGCCCTGTCGACGGCGCGGGCGCAACGTGGCACGCTGGAACTCGACGTGCCGGAACGGGTGGTGCGACTCGACGCGACAGGGCGGATCACCGCCATCGAGCCCCGCATCCGCCACGACAGCCATCGCCTGATCGAGGATTTCATGGTGCTGGCCAACGTCGCCGCCGCCGAGGAACTGGAACGCCGCCGCCGGCCGTGCCTGTACCGCATCCACGCCCCGCCCTCGCCGGAGCGGGCCGAGTCGATGCGCGACACCCTTTCCGCCATGGGCTTCGCCGTGCCGCCGGTCGGCACGCTGCACGCACGCGACCTGGCCGGTGTGCTGGCCCGCGCCGCCGAGGGCGACGCCCCCACGCTGGTCAGCGAAACCATCCTGCGGGCGCAGAGCCAAGCCGAATACAGCCCGGAGAATATCGGCCATTTCGGGCTGGCGCTGTCCTCCTACGCCCATTTCACCAGCCCGATCCGCCGCTATGCCGACCTGATGGTGCATCGGGCGCTGATCGGCCTGGGCACCCACCCGCCCGATGCGATGCCCGCCGCCGACGCGGCGAAGCTAGACGAGATCGGCACGCAGGTCAGCACCGCCGAACGCCGCGCCATCCTGGCCGAGCGCGAAACCACCGAACGCTACGTCGCCGCATGGCTGGCCGACCAGGTGGGGGCGGAATTGACCGGCCATGTGTCGGGCGTGACCCGGTTCGGCGTGTTCGTGACATTGACGCAGACGGGGGCCAGCGGTCTGGTGCCGGTATCCACCCTGCCCGACGATGTCTGGACCCATGACGACAAGTCCCACACCCTGCGCGGCCGCGACAGCGGACTGGTCCTGCGGCTGGGCCAGCCGGTCACGGTGCGGCTGGCCGAGGCCACACCGGTGACGGGCGGCCTGCTCTTTACCCTGACGGACCCACCGCCGGCGCCCGCGCGCCGTGCCCGCGGCCAGCGCCCGCGCTGATGCGCCTCCGCGCCGCCCCGTCGCGATGGATCGGCCGCCGCCTGCGGTTGCCGACCCGCTCGGCCGCGATCATGCTGGTCGTCATCTATCTGATGACGCCCAGGCTCGCGGCCGCCGATCCGGCCAGTCCGGCGCTGGACACCAGCATGACGCAGGCCGTGCTCAACGCGGCGCTGACCTTCCTGCTGCCCCGCACGCTGGAGAGCCATACCTCGCGCGATTTCTGCCTGTGGGGGCTGAACGGGCTGAGCGCGATCGACCCCTCGCTGACCGTGACCGACCGCGACGGCACCGTGCAGCTCGCCTTCGGCCAGGACGTGCTGCTGCGCGTGCCCGACCCCGCCGCGACCGACCAGGCCGGCTGGACCGACGTGACGGTACGGCTGATGCAGGCGGCCTGGGGCCGGTCCTCCGCCGTGCGCGACGCTGGCGGCGGCGGGTTGCTGCAAGGGTTCTTCGACGAACTGTTCAACCACATGGACCCGTATTCGCGCTACGTCGCGCCCGCGCCGGCGACGACCGACCGCGATACCCGCACCGGCGGCGAAGCCGGCACGGGCCTGACGCTGGGCCATGACGCGCGCTCGATCCTGATCACGGCGGTCAACGCCAACGGGCCGGCCTGGCCGGCGGGCCTCGCCGTCGGGCAGCGCCTCTATGCGGTCAACGGCCGGTCCACCCGCGACCAGACGCCCCAGACCGTCACCCAATGGCTGCTGGGCGAACCCGGCAGCAAGGTGACGCTGCTGGTGGGCGACGAGCGCGCGCGCCGCACGATCACGCTGCACCGGGCCTCGGTGCCGCCCGAGACGGTCTTCGCCTATGCCGACGGGCATGTGGTGGTCATCCGCATCACCGCCTTTTCCGCCGATACCGCGCAGGAAATGAGCCAGTATCTGGATCAGGCGAGCGACGATCCGCACCTGCGCGGGCTGGTGATGGACCTGCGCGGCAACCGGGGCGGCGTGCTGCAACAGGCGGTCACCGCCAGCGCCCTGGTGCTGGATCGCGGCGTGGCGGCGATCACGCACGGGCGCGACGCGCAGGCCAACCATGTCTGGGCCGTGCAGGGCGGCGACATGATCGGCGGCGTGCCGATCGTCGTGCTGGTGGATGGCCGCACCGCCAGCGCGGCCGAAATCCTGGCCGCCGCCCTGGCGGACCACCGGCGCGCCGTGGTGGTCGGCAGCGCCACGCTGGGCAAGGGTCTGGTGCAGACGATCGGCCAGATGCCCGACGGCGGCGAACTGTTCGTAACCTGGAGCCGCGTCCTGGCGCCGCTGGGCTGGCCGCTGCAAGGGCTGGGCGTGATGCCGCAGGTCTGCACCAGCCGGGGCGAGGCCGACCTGGAACGGCAGCTCCAGGACCTGGCAGCCGGCCAACTGGACATGCACGAGACCGTGCAGGCCACCCGCGCCGTCCGCTTCCCCGTCGCGGTGTCGCGCATCCTCGACCTGCGCAAGGCTTGCCCCGCCGCGATCGGCACCGACTCCGACCTCGATGCCGCCCGGTCGCTGATCGACAATCCGGCGGAATATCGCACGGCCCTGTCCGCCATTCCGGAAGAAGGCGCCTATGCTCCCCAGGCCGAATGAAAAAAAATGCCCGGCCTCCGGCAGTCGGGCCTTCCGACCATGACGGAAGCCCGGCTGCGCGCCGGCCTGTGGGCCTCCGCCGTCATCCGCCATGCCAACCAGAGCGGCCATCCGGCGATGGTCCTGCGGCGTGGCGACGCCGACGCCGGCGGCATCCTGGCCGTCCTGCTGGGGCGCGACGGCCGCCTGTCGGTACTGGCCCAGACCAGGGCGCCGGACGGCACCCCCGCGTGGATTCGCGGCACCGGGCCGGACCCGGTCGACCAGGCTGCCGCCGATGCCTACGTCGCCCGCCAGGTGGGGCGCGACCCCGACCTGTGGGTGCTGGAATTCGACGCCCCCGACCTCACCCCGCCTTTCGAGGCAACCCTGCTCTGACCGCTCCTGGCGGAACCCTGGGGGTGTGTCGTGCGCTCCACACCCGTCCCCTCTCGACTGTCCGGCGCCGGTCAGGCGGCCGCGCATGCCACCCAATGGATTGCCATCGGCGCGTCTTTCGGCAAAGAAGACAGAAATATAAAGGGCGACGCGCGTTCATTCGACCGGGCCGCACAGTCAGCATACCCGGCTAAGGGAGAAATCAGACCATGACAGTGCGGCACGGATTGCTCGGAGGAACGATTCTGGCGGCGTTCGCTTTCGGTTCCACCCTCTCCGTTGCCCCGGCCTGCGCCCAGCCTGTTCAGGGCCTGTATGTGGCCGGCGAGGGCGGCGCCACCTTCAACCAGGACCAGCGGGTGCGCTCGTCGCCCAATTTCCCCGACGGGCGCGACAAATACCATACCGGCGCGGTCGGAATCGGCAGCATCGGCTGGGGCCTGGGCAACGGCTTCCGCGTGGAGGTCGAGGGCAATTACCGCAATAACGGGTTGAGGGCCTTCAACTCCGGCGCACTGCCCTCCAGCCATGTCGGCGGACGGCAGCAGACCTACGGCGTCATGGCCAACGCGCTGTTCGACATGGATATCGGCAAAAGCTGGCTCTACCCCTATTTCGGCGCGGGCATCGGCTACGCCTGGCAGTCGATGAACGCCTCCGTCATGGGGCCGGGCAACAGCTTCAACCAGCAGATCGGCGGCACGTTCGGCAATTTCGCCTATCAGGGCATCTTCGGCCTCGCCTTCCCCGTGCCATGGGTCGTCGGCCTGTCGGCCACGGCGGAATACCGGTTCTGGACGATGCTCGGCCCGCAATCCCACGGCGCGACATCGGTGGGCACGATCGGCGGCTACAACGCCAGCCGCCCCTACGGCACCGCGACGGGCAATCGCGACACCATGACCGACTTCAACCATTCGCTGATGCTCGGCCTGCGCTACGAGTTCAATCCGGCGCCCCCCCCGCCTCCCCC
>NZ_JBDNXE010000081.1:0-19016 GCF_047721585.1 Gluconacetobacter sp. | reverse complement strand
AGGGGTATGTGCCGCCGGCGGGGGCGGCGATCGAGGCGGCCCGCGCCGTTTATGATCGGTCTTGAAAGGTCTGTCAGGAGCCTGATCGAGGATGCGGGACGGATTGCCGCCTGTGTGCGTCCCCGGTCAGGTGCCGAATTATTCTGCCTTCCGCCAGATTCGATTGTCATCATAATTTCAACATTGCTCTTGCGAACTTTGTTCTAGTTTCCGCCAACACCTTTCCACAGTTTCCGTGCTGTTTCCTGGGCGTCCGGGATCGGGCCGCCGGGACGGGGAGTATGGATTCCTTCGTGCGGGGACCGGGATGCTGCCTTCGGATGACGAGCGAATCTCCTGGGTCGCCAGTCAGGTTCTGCCGCATGAAGCCGCCTTGCGGACATGGCTGCGCCGGTTTCGGGATATCGATATCGACGATATCGTCCAGGACAGCTACGCGGCGATGATTACGGCCGATATCGCCGGTATCCGCAATCCGCGCGCCTACCTGTTTACGGTCGCCCGCAGCGTGGTGCTGCGCCACTATCGGCGCTCACGCATTATTTCCATCACGGCGCTGACGGATTTCGACGCGCAAAGCATCGTGGATGACGGGGCGGATGCCGAGCGGGCGCTCGGCGCCCGGCAGGAGCTTGCCCGTCTCTACACGTTCATCGAGGAGCTACCGCAGCGTTGTCGCCACATTCTCCTGCACAGAAAACTCGACGGATTATCGCAGCGCGAGGTCGCGCAGCGCATGGGCGTGTCGGAAAGCGTGGTCGAAAAACAATTGGCCAGGGCATTGCGTGCGCTCAATGGCATGTTCAGGGAGCCTGGCTCCGGCGAACGGCCTGCTGATGGCGGGGATGTTCGCGCGACACGACGACGCGATACCGGAACATGGTGAGACATGCGCGCATCCGGTCGATGAAGCGGCATTCGCCTGGATCGTGCGGCTGGATCGGGGCGCGCTTGCGCCCGAGGCCGCTCGGGAACTGGATGCCTGGCTGACTGCGGACAGCCGGCATCGGGGAGCCTTCCTGCGGGCGCAGGCTTTGTGGCGTTCGGCCGATCGCGTTGCGGCTTTCCGGGTTCCTGACGGGACGGCGCCGGCGGAGGCCCCTGTTCCGCCCGGTTTCGTGGGGCGGCGCCGGATGGTGGGATCGGTTGCGGCTTCGCTGCTGGTCGGCGCGACGCTGGGCGTGACGGTCGGGCCGGCCGAAGCGTACGAGCCGGTACGATTTTTTCGCTCCGGTTCGGAATTGCCGAAGCCTGTTCGACTGGCCGGCGGGGATTTTCGCCTCGATCGGACCTCGCAGTTTCTTTGTCTTCAGCGCGGTGACCGGATCCATGCCGATCTTCTGGCCGGGCGTGTCAGGGTGGACTGGCGGCAGGGGCCGATCTCGGTGCGGGCCGGGAGGGTGGAACTGGACACCGTGGCGGCATCGCTCGTGATGCGCTGGGACGCCGACGGGGAAAGCGTGCTGTTGCTGGATGGAGACGCCCGGCTGCGGGGTGGTGCCGGGCAGCCCGTGCGCAGGCTGCGCCGGGCGCAATGGGTCCGGCTGTCTCCCTCCGGCAGGTGGGAGGAGGGAAGCCTGAGCGCGGATGACCTGGATTACGTCTCTGCCTGGAGCCACGGGCGGCTGGAATTGCGGGCCACGCCGGTCGGCGAGGCGATCAGACGGATCAATTTCTATAACGATAGAAAAATATTCTCTTCCAACGTGGCGCTGTCGCGTCAGCGGATTGACGGGATTTTTTCGCTGACCGAGCCCGAGACCTTTGCCCGCAGTCTTTGCCGCATGTTTCATGTCAGGCTGGTGTTGTCCGGGCGGGGGCTGGAACTGCGCTGACACGGACTTGCCGCCTTTTGGAGGCTGAAGATTTTCTGTCAGAAAAGCTTAATAAAAATAAGGGGGTTTTGACAGGAGGGTTTTGCGCTCTGCGGGATCGAGTAGGGGAACGTATCATTGATGGATATGAAAAACCGTGTCGCATTCATCGTTCCCGCATGCGCGTTTCGCTGCAATTCTTCTGACGACTACCGGACTGACGCTCGGCCTTTCGCTCGCCTCTGCCCGTGCCCAGGCGCGCCGGTTCGATATCGACGCCATGCCCGTCTCCCGTGCCGCCGTTATCTTCGGGCGGCAGGCGGACATGCAGGTCATGCTCCGTGATAAAACGGCCCGGACGATACAGGCCCATGCCGTCCATGGGGTGATGAGCGCCGAGCAGGCGCTGTCGCATCTTCTGGCGGGCACCGGGCTGGCCGTGCAGTCGCGGCATGATTCCGTTCTGATACTGGGGGCGACGCATCGTGCGGAGGCCGTGAAACCCGATGGCGAGCGGATCGTCGTTTCGGCGGTCCATGACAATACGCTGACCAAGCGGACGAGCGACCAGATCTTCGATACGTTGAGCGCCCAGCAGATCCGCTCGGCGCCGGACCTGACGATTGTCGAGGCGGCACGGCGGATGGTGGGTATTTCGGTCCTGCCGAGCCAGAATGACGGCCGCTCCGACAACCAGATGGAGAACGTGACCATTCGCGGGTTGGATAATTCCTATAATCTGATCACGCTGGATGGCGCCCAACTGGCATCGGCGGACAATGTCACCTCGCCGCAGCGCGGCATGCGGCTGGATCTGGTTCCGTCTTCCCTGGTCGGCGAATTGCAGGTTCTCAAGACCATCGATGCCTACAACGATCCGCAGGGGCTGGGTGGGCAGGTCCATATGCTCTCGAAAAGTGCTTATGAATACGGAAATTCCGCCGACGTGCAGTTGCTTGGCGGCTGGAACAACCAGTCTGGCACCGTCGTGGAGCCGCGTCGCGAGAACTGGCGCGTGGATGGAACCGTTACCCGCGTATTTGGCAAGAATCGCGAATTCGGCCTGGTCCTGGCCGGGAGTTATCAGGAACTCAACTCGGCGGCACATGCCATTCTGCCGGGGGATTCGTCGGGCGATGGATGGGCGTATTACGGGGCTTCGGGTGCGGCCTCGGGCAATCCTGTCAATACCGACGCCGCCGCCCATGCCCCCGGCGCGGCCGCCGTGCCGGTGCGTGTGCAGGATTATGCGTTCGACGATGCCTACAAACGCTACAGCCTGAACGGGAAATTGCAGTGGAGGCCGACCTCGCGCCTGTCCATGGCGTTGTCCGGCGGCTATTTTCACGCTGTCGATCAGGAGACGCGCAATGAGGCGCTTTCGATGCCGTCAGGTCATTGGATTGCCGGAGCGACGCCCGATACCGGCGCGTTGACGCTGGGGCAGTATCAGTTTGGCGACTCCGTGCAGCCGGAAACGCATCAGACGTTCTTCGTGAATGGCAATCTTCATTATGACATCACGAACCATATGAAGCTTGACCTCGTGGCGGCGGACTCGGAAGCCAAGGACCATCTGTCGAACTGGATGTTCAAGTGGAATACCGGCATGAAATACAGCAATACCGGTAATTCTGAAGACAAGACGAGCTATTCCGCGCCCTATGGGTACAATTATACCGTGACGGGTGGCGTGCCTTCGATTTATTTCAATGACCTGGCGGCGGCGAACGATCTGAACAATTACGGGCCGCGCTATTTCAGGGATTATCAATATTCCTTGCAGACGAAGCTGCGCTTTCTGCGCGGTGACTGGCACTGGGATCTGGGGCGCGGGTTCTGGCTGGGTGCTGGGGCCACGCAGACCATGACCAATGTCCAGCATACCGAAACATATAATGACTGGGCGCCGATGGCAGGAGATGCCCCGCAGGAGATCGGAAGCCTACAGAATTACATCACCCCCAGGACCGGTTCGGTATTCTCGGCGCCGGGACTGACATATTACTATGTCGATCCGGCCAAGGCGCATGCCGTGCTGGACAATCATCCGGAATTGTTTCGCAAGCTGGACGAGACCCCGACCAACAAGGAAGCGTATTATCACCTGATGGAATCGATTACGGCGCTGTATTTCCAGACCGGATGGCAGAATAGCTGGTTTGCGATTCATGGCGGTTTTCGCTGGGATCATACGTTTACGAACGTCTCCAACATCAATGCCGTGACATCGGGGGGGACGACGCAATATCTGCCGCAGACCCGCACGGCGCAGTATGATTACATGCTGCCTTCGGTGCTGACGACGTTCACGATTACTCCGCGCATGAAGATCCGGGCTGATTTTACGGAATCCATGGGGCGGCCGAACTATAACCAGATCGGCGGGGCCACCACGACCTCGGAAAGCAATGGCACCTATTCGATTTCCCAGGGGAATTCGAACCTGAAGCCCTTGCATTCATGGAATTACGATCTGGCTTACGAATGGTATCCGGGGCGCGACACCATGCTGTCGCTCGGCCTGTTCTACAAGGATATCCATGATGCGATCTATACCCGCAGCACGCTTGGCACGGCCACGATGAACGGGATTACCGAGCAGGCCATTATTTCGCAGCCGCTCAATGCCTCGGGTGCCGGATTGCGCGGGCTGGAACTGCAACTGGTGCGGGAGAAGTTCGGGTTTCTGCCGGGGGTGCTGAAGAATTTCGGTGTTTCGTTCAATGCGACCTTTCTGCAAGGCTGGTTCGAGGAGCAGATGAGCGACGGATCGCAGCGGCGGATGGGCGGGTTGGCGAATCAGCCGAACCATATCTACAATGCGTCGCTGCTGTATTCGGACCGGAATTTCGAAGCGCGCTTCGCCTACAACATGACTGGAAAATATCTTTATTATACGTCCGGTTCGGCGAACTGGCTCGATATGTGGATGCAGCCGCGCGCGCAGCTCGACATGCAGTTGAGCTATCGGATCAATAAATGGATCTCCGTGACGGGTCAGGTGCAGAACCTGACCAATGAAGGGTATCAGACCCGGATGGGGCCGAGCGCGAACCTGATCCAGGATATGCACCCGGCGGGGCGGAGCCTCTGGTTCGGCGTGCGGTTTCAGCCGAAGATGTGAGGATAGACAGGGTGTTCCGGAAATCTTGCTGGGTCTTGGCCGTGGCCCTGGGGACGGTGGCGACTGCGACGGGGGCTGTCGCGGCGGAGCCTGTCGCCCCGGTGCCTATCGTCCAGGCGCCTGAAATCGTTCGGGTGGTGCCGGCGCCGGAGGCGACGCAGGGTGTCGCCAACGATGCCGCCTTTCTCTACGCCGTGCAGAACCGGCGCATCGGTCGATATAGCCGTGCGACGGGGCAGCGCGTCGGATCGTGGGAGGGGGATCCTGCCCTTTATATCCATATCAACAGTTGCCAGGTGACGGGGGGCGAACTGGTCTGCGCGATGTCGAACTATCCGAACACGCCGATGACCAGTTCCGTCGAGTGGTTCGATGCGCGTACGATGCGGCATGTGCGGTCGCACAGTTTCGGGCCTGGGCTGGGGTCGCTGACCTGGATCGATTGGCACGGAGGAAGCTGGTGGGCCTGTTTCGCCAATTATGACGGCGAGGGCGGTGAGGCGCCGCGCGACCATCGATCGACCGTTCTGGTACGGATGGATTCGCGGTTCGTCCGCCAGGAAGCATGGCTGTTTCCGCAGGATGTGCTGGAGCGGTTCGGCCATTTCAGTTCGTCAGGCGGGCGATGGGGAGCGGATGGCCGGCTTTATGTGACCGGTCACGACCGGATGGAACTCTATGTTCTGGCGCTGCCGGAGGCGGGTGGGCGGCTGGTCCATCTCGATACCCTGCCTTTGCCCACCAATGGTCAGGCGTTCGACTGGGACGTTCTGCATCCCGACCATATCTGGACGATCGATCGCCGGCGCGCGGCCATGGTCGAGAGCGTGATCGCGCGGGCTGGCGCGAACGGCGGGTAGCGGGGGATGGCGCGGCCCTGCCGGCAGGAGGCCGGCAGGGAGCGGAGGGCGGGCGGTCAGTTATGCCGGGTCTTGTCGATCGCGGCTTTCAGGCCGTCGTAATCGACGGCGCCGGGGATGACGTAGCGGGCGTCGAAGACGAAGGTGGGCGTGCCTTCCAGGTGGATGGCCTCGGCCAGTTCCGCATTGGCGCGCAGGGTGGCGGCGACGGCGGGGCCGGCCATGTCGGACACCAGGCGGTCCGCGTCGAGCCCGGCCTGTTTCGCCAGCAGGCGGATGCGGGCGGTGTCGGGCTTCGTCGTGTCGGTCATGACGGCGCGCTGCATGCGGAAATAGGCGTCGTGACCGCCTTGCAGCGCGGCGGCGGCGATGGCCTGCGCCGTCAGTACGCTGGCCGGACCCAGCACCGGAATCACCTTTTCCAGGATGCGGACATTGGGATCGTCATGCACCAGGCGGTCGAGGTCGGGCAGGACCTTGCGGCAGTAGGGGCAGCGGGGATCGTAGAATTCGACCACCGTGGTCCGGGCATCGGGCGCGCCGAGAATCGCGTCGGTCGGCGCGGGTGTGGTCAGGGCGGCGCGGTGGGCAAGCAGCGCGTCGCGGGTGCGGGTCTGCTCCTGCGCCTCGGCGCCCGCGCGCAGGGCGGTGATCGCGTCGGAGAGGATCGAGGGGTCGGTCTTCAGCGCGTCGCGGACGATGGCGACGATTTCCTTGCGCTGGGCGGGGGTGAAGCTGTCGTCGGCGCGGGCGGAGGCGGGCGCGGACAGGGCCAGCATGAGGCCGATGCCGGCCGGAAGGGCCGTGCGCAGTCCAGGGGCCGTGCGCAGTCCGGGGAGGCTGCGGGACGAGAAGAATGACAAGGGCGGCCTCCGGCGCTCGGGTTTCGTATCGGGCGGTGTTGGAGGGTGTCTGTAGAGCAGAATGGGGGGGTGCGGAAGGGCGGCGGGGAGATGGCGAGTTGCCGATGCTCCAGAAGACCGCTAATTCCGGATAGTCCGGGCTTTTCGTGCCGGGGCATGACGGCGGCAATGGAGAATCTGTGCGTGCGTGAACGTCCCCTGAACCACCCGTTGCGTCGTTGCGGGGCCTTGCTGCTGTCTACGGTCCTGGCGACGGCGCTTGGCGGATGTTCGGTCAAGACATTCAACGACCCCGTGAGGACCGCCAGCCAGGTCCTGTTCGGCAGTGGCTCCGACGCGCCGAAAGGGCCGACCTATCTGACCGGCTATATCGGCAATGTCGTCTCGGACGAGCCGCAATCGGCCATGGTGGCCCGCGATGTTCTGGCGCGGGGCGGCAATGCGGCTGACGCCGCGGCGGCGCTGGGGATGACGCTGGCGGTGACGCTGCCGTCTCGGGCCTCGCTGGGCGGAGGCGGGGCCTGTCTGGCGTGGCGGCCCGGCGATTCCGGCGGTGGGCGGGCGTTCCTGTTCCTGCCGGTCGCGGGATCGACGGCGCCGGAGCCGGGTGGCGCGCCGGTCGACCGCCCGGCGGCGGTGCCGACGCTGGCGCGCGGGCTGTATCTGATGCATCTGCGCTATGGCAGCGTGGAGTTTGGCGAAACCCTGACCCCGGCGCTGGAACTGGCGCGCGGCGGCATCTCGGTCAGCCGGGCGCTGGCGACCGACCTCGCGGCCGTGCAGCGGCCGCTGCTGGCCGATCCGGGCGCGCGGGCGATCTTCAGCCGGGGCGACGGCAAGGTGCTGGCGGAGGGCGACACCCTGGTGCAGCAACGCCTGACCGGCGTGCTGGAACAGATCAGGAGCATGGGGGTGGGCGACCTGTATAACGGGGCGCTGGCGCGCTCGTTCGTCGCCGGAAGCCAGGGGGCGGGCGGTGGTCTGACCGTGGCGGACCTGCGCGCCGCCGTGCCGGCGGAGACCGACCCGCTGACTGTGCGTGCGGGACAGGTGACGGTCGGCTTCCTGCCGCCGCCCGCCGATGGCGGGCTGGGCAGCGCGGTGGCGTTCCGTGCCCTGAATGCGGGAGGCGCGAGCGACCGGGTTGGCCAGTCGGCGGTGGCCGCGTGGCGCGCCCAGGCGGCCGGGGTGCAGTCGGGCGCCGAACTGGTGGCGCGGGCGCAGGCGGTGGTCGATTCCGGCACCGTCCCCAATGGGGGAAGCCTGCCGCATCTGCCGGCCTCGACCTCGTTTGCCGTGGTCGATCGGCATGGCGGGGCCGTGGCGTGCAGTCTGACGATGGATAATCTGTTCGGCATCGGCCGGGTCGCCGGTGGCACGGGCATTGTGATGGGCGCTTCGCCGAAGCGCCTGCCGCCGCCGTTGCTGACGGCCGCCATCGCCAGCGAGGGCAACCGGTTCCGGGCTGCCGTGACGGGATCGGGGCAGAACGATGCCGCCGACGCGGTTGCCGCCGAAATGAAGCAGGTTCTGGGCGGCGAGAAGCCGGGGGCGCGGCCGGTGACGGCCGATGGGCGGATCAATGCCATTTCCTGCCCGGCGGGCCTGCCGGGCGGCGAGGGAAGCTGCGCCGGCGGCACCGATGCGCGGTCGGCCGGCCTGTCGGTGGGGTCGGACTGACGGATCGGCCGCGTGGGTGTGCCGCTTGTGGATGATCATGTTTTGTTCTAGTTTTGTCTGAGCGGGACCGCCGGGGTGTGGCGGGGAGAACCCGGGGTTTTCATGATATCGGAACGGGATTGAGGGCGATGGCGCAGGCACCGGGCATTGACAAGAGCAAGGCGCTGGAAGGCGCGCTGAGCCAGATCGAACGCGCGTTCGGCAAGGGATCGGTGATGCGGCTTGGCCAGCGCGCCAACGAGGCGGTGGATGTGGTGTCCACCGGCTCGCTCGGGCTGGATATCGCGCTGGGGATCGGCGGGTTGCCGCGTGGCCGTATCGTCGAGATCTACGGGCCTGAAAGCTCGGGCAAGACGACGCTGGCGCTGCATGCGATCGCCGAGGCCCAGAAGAAGGGCGGCGTCTGCGCCTTTATCGACGCCGAGCACGCGCTGGACCCCGGCTATGCCCGCAAGCTGGGGGTGGATGTCGATAATCTGCTGATCAGCCAGCCGGATGCCGGCGAGCAGGCGCTGGAAATCGCCGACACGCTGGTGCGCTCGGGCGCCATCGACGTGCTGGTGGTGGATAGCGTTGCCGCCCTGGTGCCGCGCGCGGAACTGGAAGGCGACATGGGCGACAGCCATGTGGGCCTGCATGCGCGGCTGATGAGCCAGGCGCTGCGCAAGCTGACCGGGACGGTTTCGCGTTCCAACACCATGATGATCTTCCTCAACCAGATCCGGTTGAAGATCGGCGTCATGTTCGGCAGCCCGGAGACGACGACGGGTGGCAACGCGCTGAAATTCTACGCTTCGGTGCGCCTGGATATCCGCCGGATCGGGCAGATCAAGGACAAGGACGAGGTCGTGGGCAACCAGACCCGCGTCAAGGTGGTGAAGAACAAGATGGCCCCCCCGTTCCGGCAGGTCGAATTCGACATCGTGTATGGCGAGGGGATCAGCAAGATGGGCGAACTGATCGACCTGGGCGTCAAGGCGGGCATTGTCGAGAAATCGGGGGCCTGGTTCTCGTATGACAGTCAGCGGATCGGCCAGGGACGGGAAAATTCCAAGCAGTTCCTGCGCGAGCACCCTGAGATGGCGGCGGATATCGAGCGGCGCGTGCGCGAGCAGGCGGGCGTGGTGGCCGAGGCGATGCTGGTGTCCCCCGGTGAACAGGATGTTGCCGACGCCGAGTGACCGGCGCGGGGCGATAAGCCGGCAGGCGGGGCCGCGCGGCCTTGCTTTGCTGGTTCTGCTGGCCGGTCTGACGGCCTGCGGGTTCAAGCGGCCGGATGGAGAGTCGATTGATGTGCCGCCGCTGACCCTGTTCAGCGGGCAGGAACGGCCGGGCTATGCCAAGAAGACGGCATCGGCCGATGGCAGGCGGAACGCGGACGGGTCGCAGCCCATGTCTGCCGCGCCGGCGGGGCGGCAGCCCGACTACCAGCCGCTCCCCGATGCCTGGGGCATGCAGATGATCGCGTCCGGGTTCGATTCCAATGCCGCCGGCGATGACGGCGAGAAGGAAGAGGGCGGCCATTACGTTATCCCCGATACGCAGGTGAGTTATGGCGCCCGTAACCGTGGGCAGACGACGAGCGGGCGTTAGTTTGGCGGCCGTGGGTCACGTCTCTGTCATGAGCGTGGCGGACTATGGCGGTTTTCAGCGTTTTTTGGCCGGATCGGCCGGGTGGGGGAGTGCGGTCCACTGGATCGCCCCAACCGTTGGTGTTACGCCGCGCTGAATGAGGCCGGAATGATGGCCCATCCGGGGGAAGCGGATTCATGACGGTTGTTGGCACGAGACCCGGCGGCATCTGTCCGGCGCGGATATAGATCCATGATGCTCCGTATGCCTCCCTGGGGGTCGATGTCGCGCGATGGCGATCCGCCGCTTCCGTATCTGAATTTTTCGCGTGCGGAGTGGGCGGCGTTGCGGGCCAATGTGCCGCTTTCGCTGTCGGAAGAGGATATCGCGGCGCTGCGCGGCCGCAACGAGCCCGTGTCGATGGCGGATATCGCCGAGGTCTATCTGCCCCTGTCACGCCTGCTGAACCTGTATGTGATGGCCTCGCGCGGCCTGAACAGCATGGTGGAGAGTGCGTTTCTGGGCTGTCCGCGCATTTCGGTGCCGTTCATCATCGGGATTGCCGGCAGCGTGGGGGTGGGCAAGAGCACCTTCGCCCGGCTGCTTCAGGCCGTGCTGTCGCGCTGGCCGGACCATCCGCGGGTCGATCTGGTGACGACGGACGGGTTTCTGCTGCCGACGCGGGTTCTGGAAGAGCGGAGCCTGATGCAGCGCAAGGGCTTTCCGGAGAGCTACGACCTGCGGCGGATGATCGGCTTTCTCGCCGCCGTGAAGGCGGGCGAGCGGTTGCAGGAAGTGCCGCTGTATTCGCATGAAGCCTACGACATCGTGCCCGACCGGTTCCAGACGGTGGACCGGCCGGATATCCTGATCTTCGAGGGGCTGAACGTGTTGCAGACCGGTACCGACCGGTCGATGGTGGCGTCGGATTATTTCGATTTTTCGATTTATCTGGATGCGACCACCAGCGATATCGAATCGTGGTACGTGGAGCGGTTTCTGCTGTTGCAGCGCACCGCGTTCCGCAAGCCGACATCCTATTTCCATCATTATGCCGACCTTTCGCCCGCCGAGGCCGGGCAGGTGGCGGGGCGGATCTGGAACCGGATCAACCTGCCCAATCTGGAAGCCAATATTCTGCCGACGCGCGAACGCGCGCGGCTGATCATGCGCAAGGCGCGGTCGCACGCCATCAGCGAGGTTCGCCTGCGCTATCTCTGATGGTGGTGGCCCGGTTCCGGAATGTGGCTGGGTGGGATAGGCTTGCCGCTGTTGCGCAGGGGGTGGGGCCTATGGTCCGTGTGATCGGTCTGATGAGCGGCACGTCGCTGGATGGGGTGGATGCCGCCGGGATCGAGACGGACGGCGTGGCGGTCGGCGCGGCCGGGCCGACGGTGACCATTCCTTTCCCGCCCGAGTTGCGCGCGCGGACCCGTGCCATTCTCGATCGTGCGGGGAGCCTGCGGGGGGATGACCCGGAGCTGCTGGCCGTGGAGCGGGATCTGACGCTGCTGCATGTCGCGGCCGTGCGCGCGCTGGACTGGCCGGCCGAGCTGATCGGCTTTCATGGTCAGACGATCCTGCATCGTCCGGCGGAGCCGCGAAGCTGGCAGATCGGTGATGCCGGCCTGCTGGCGTTGGAAACCGGGGTGCCGGTCGTGCATGATTTCCGCAGTGCCGATCTCGCGGCGGGAGGCGAGGGGGCGCCGCTGGTGCCGGTCTTTCACCAGGCGCTGGCGCGGGGGATGGCGCGCCCGCTGGCCGTGCTGAATATCGGCGGGGTGGCGAATGTCTCGTTGATCGGGGCGGATGGGGCGTTGCTGGCCTGCGATGTGGGGCCGGGCAATGCGCTGCTGGATGACTGGGCCATGCGCCATACCGGCGTACCCTGTGACCGTGACGGCGCGCTGGCGCGGGCGGGGCGGGTCGATGCTGCCGTGCTGGCGGGCCTGATGGGCGACCCGTTCTTTGCCCGGCCGGCGCCGAAATCGCTGGATCGGCTGGCGTTTCATCGGGCGATGGATCTGCTGGCGCCGCTTTCGCCCGCCGATGGGGCGGCGACGCTGGCCGCCTTTACCGTGCGGGCCGTGGCCAGTCTGCCGCTGCCGTTTCAGCCGTGTCGCTGGCTGGTGTGCGGTGGGGGGCGCCATAACCCGGTGCTGATGGATGGATTGCGGGAGACGTTGGGGGCCGCCGTGGCGCCGGTCGAGGCGGTGGGGTGGGATGGCGATGCGCTGGAGGCCCAGTGCTTCGGATTTCTCGCCGCGCGGGCCGTGCGGGGGCTTCCGCTCTCTTTCCCTGGGACGACCGGGGCGGAGCGGCCGGTCAGTGGAGGCCGGGTGGAGCAGCGGGGCCTGCCCGTGGCCGCGACGCGGGTGCTGGCGCGTCTGCGGCAGGGGTAGGGTGGCCGCCCTGTGCGGGATCAGGCCGGTACGGGGTGCGGGATGCCCAGGGTATCGAGCCGGTCGTGCACCTGTTGCAGCAGGGCGGGGTCGCCGTCCGGGCCGAGTGTGTGGAGGGTGCGCGCCATGGCCAGCAGCACGTCCGAGGTTGCATCGCCCACCGCGCGCCACCACCACTCGAGCGCCTGGGCGCGGCCGCCCATCGCCAGCAGGGCCGTGGCGTAATTATGCTGTCCGCGATAATCGCCGCCTTCGGCCGAGCGGCGATACCATTGGAGGGCCAGCGCGGGATCGCGTTCGGTGTGCCAGCCTTCCTCGGTGAAGCGGGCGACCAGGTTCATCGACTTGGCGTGGCCGCGCTCGGCGGCGCTGCGGAACAGCTCCAGCGCGCGGCGCAGGTCGGCCGGCATGCCGATGCCGCGCATGGTCATGATGCCCAGATTGTAGCAGCCCCAGAGATCGCCGAGATCGGCGGCCTTTTTGTAGCTGGCGGCGGCGGCCGGGAGGTCGGGCGGGCCGCCCCAGCCGAAATGATGGCAGCGCCCCAGCATGTTATGGGCGGGCGCGTAGTCGGCCGAGGCCGCGATTTCGTACCATTGCCGTGCCTGGGCCGGGTCGCGCGGCACATAGATGCTGTCGAGCAGGATATCGCCCCAGCGTACCTGTTCCGCCACATGGCCCTGCGCCGCGCGGGTGCGGATCGCCTCGATGATGTCGGGCAGGGTGGGGGGTGTTTCCCGGTCTGATCGGCGCCGGCGGGTGGCCTTCTTCAGGGCATGGACAATCCGCATGTGCTGGAACCCGTAACGATTGGCAATCGACGGTTACAAACCATGGGCGGAATAATTGTGCAATTGATAATCTGTTGCAATGTGGCTATTCAGCAGCTTCGCCATGTTGTCCATGCCGGCCGTCCATGCTCGGCCGGGCCTGCTCCCTGATCGAGACTGCCATGTTGCTGCATATTCCCGATGTTCTTTCGGCCGAGGAAGTCCTGCATTGTCGTCGTGCGCTGGCTGACGCGCCGTGGGCGGACGGGAAGGTGACGGCGGGGCCGCAATCGGCGTCGGCCAAGCATAATCTACAGATTCCGCTGGACCATCCGCTGCATCGGTCGCTCGGTGAGATCGTGCTGCGTGCGCTGGGGCGGAACGCGCTGTTCAACAGTGCTGTCGTGCCGCTGCGTGTCGTGCCGCCGCTGTTCAACCGCTATGACGAGGGCATGTCGTTCGGCGCGCATGTGGACAATGCCATCCGGCCGATCCCCAATTCAGGCGGGATGCGCATCCGCACGGATGTGTCGTCCACGCTCTTCCTGACCGACCCGGAGGAGTACGAGGGAGGCGCGTTGCGGATCCATGATGCGTCGGGCGTGCAGGAGATCAAGCTGCCGGCCGGCGACATGATCGTTTACGACACCACGGTGCTGCATGACGTGGCCCCGATCACGCGCGGGAGTCGCTGGGCGTCGTTTTTCTGGACGCAATCGATGGTGCGGGATGTGGAGCGGCGGCGGATTCTGTTCGACCTCGATCGCACGATCATGGATCTGCGCTCGCGCCTGCCGGACGACGACCCTGCCGTGCTGGAACTGGTGAACTGCTATCATAATCTCATGCGCCAATGGTGCGAACTCTGATCGTTTGAAACAGAAGGTCGTCCGGCCGGGTTTTCTGAAAAGCCTTGCGGAGGGCGATGATCGGACGCGCGCAGGCTGACGGGGGTTGTCGCGATGGCGCCTGCGTGGCGACAGAGGCGCCCGAACGGCCGTTGCGATCCGGCCTTGCGGGTGGGTGAGGACGCGCCTGTCTGGTTGCCGCGTCTGGTGAGACACCGTGCCACGGTCTGGCGGGGCGGTGGCGCGATATCGTTCGCGCGTTGCTCTGTCCGCACGTATCTTGGGCGGATGGATCGTCATTTTTTACGATTTGAATCGGTTGTGTGTCGCGCGTGCCGCGTCTTGCCTGTCAACGGTCATGACGGCGGGAGGGGGCGGGTCTGTGCTGTCGGACGATATGCGCCGGGCGGTCGTGGGTGGTTTGCGGTCGCGCGTTCCTCGATGGTGGCGTTTCAGGTGCGTGAGGCCGGCGCGCTGTGGCGTTTCGCAGGCTTGCCGTCGGCGGGTCGGGTAACAATTGTTACATTGGAAACGGGTCGCACGCCCGGCCCGCCATGCGGTCGCGAGCCGGACGGACGCGCGTGCGGTCTTGCAACTGGAGGCGTGGTGGAAACGTGCGCCAGGAATTAATAAATAAAATCAATTGTTTGTTGGAGAAGATTCGCCAGGAAAATTCGCCAGACGGTGACGAGCCGATGGTTCGGTGTCGCGGTGCGGCGGATCATTGACGACTATAAAATATTTGTCATATGATACATTTCGATACGTTCTGTATCAATAGACATATAAAGATACAAACTTGAGTCGTTAGTAAAATGTTAATGTCGTCATCCTCCCCCGATGTTTCCTACCCTTCCGTCGAGCATTCGATATTTCATGAAAACTGGTGGATGGACGCCGCGACCGATGGAAATTACGAGACCCTGGAAATAAGAAATGCGGGAAATATCGTCTCGGATTTTCATTATTGTCGGAAAAAGCATTTGGGGATGCGGTATATAATTCCTCCCCCTTATACGAGAACATTGGGGCCGCGCTTCTTCCTTCCGGCTTCCAAGCCGTTCCGCAGAGGGCAGAAGATACGGAACATCGTCGCGGAGCTTGTCCGGAAGCTTCCGAAATACGATCATCTGAAAATTCGTCTCGATCCATCGGACGATTCCGCATTCGCTTTTTCGATCTGCGGGTTGCAGATAAGAAATGAATTTACCTTCCGCATACCGCCGGATGTGACGCCCGGTGTCGTCCTGGAGCAATGTGACCAGAAGACGCGGAACCTGATCCGATCGGCGTCTCAAAAACTTGAGGTTATTCAAAGCGCGGACATCGAAGCGTTCATTCGCATGTCCCTGGTCGATCAGTCGGCGTCGGAAAACAGGCATGATTTTGCGACGATGGCGAAACTCTTCGACGCCTGCCTGCGGCATGACAGGGCGTGCGTCATCAGCGCCTACGACGAAAAGAAAAAACAGGTCTCTTCGTCAGTATTGATCTGGGATGAGAAGAATCTTTATTATTGGCTGTCGGCGCGTGATCGAAATGCATCCATACCGGGGGCGAACATGCTCCTGATATGGGAGGCTTTGAAGCTTGCTTCGGCAAAGGCGCTGACATTCGATTTCGATAGTTTTGCCTCTGTCGGCACCGCGAAAATGCTTGCAAGCTTTGGGCAGCCTCCTGTTCTTCGCCCGCATGTGATCGGTGCTTCCGTGCGCTATGAATGGGAGCGCGCCGCCAATGCGACTCTCATGTCTCTGCGGGATTACTGGAAGAGGAAGATCGTGGCCTGATAGGGGCGATCGGGGGGCTGTGCACGGTCTGGACTCCAGTGGTCGGCGGGGGGCGGGGCATCGTTTTCGGCGCGGCTTGCGGCGGGTGTTTCCGGCTTGCGGGAAAACCGACATTTTTTGTCTTAATTAGCTTCCTTGACGCCTTGTATCTCTCATGAAACATGACTGCTTAATGCGAATATGTCGCATTTTCATGTTTCGTGTCGAGGAAACCTGGGCGAATGGGTGTCACTGGAAAATGGCGTAATGCGCGGCATGTGGCGCCCCAGCGCGGTCAGGTGCTGTGTGGGCTGGCGATGGCGATGATCGGCGGCCAGGGGCTGGCCGCGACGCCGGGCGTGGCGGCGGCGGACAGGCTGACCGACGAGGAAAAGAAAAAGGCGCAGGAAGAGCGCGCCAATCCCCGGCACGAGCATATCGAGGTTGTGGGCCAGTGGCGTGACATGTCGCCGAAATTCACCGCGCCGCTGCTGGATACGCCCAAGAGCGTTTCGATCATCTCCCGCCAGTTGTTGAGCCAGACCGCCTCGAACACGCTGGCCGACGCGCTGCGCAATGTGCCCGGCATTACGATGGGAGCGGGCGAGGGTGGTAATCCGGTGGGCGACCGGCCGTTCCTGCGCGGGTTCGATGCGCAGTCGAGCACCTTTGTCGATGGATTGCGCGATGTGGGCGCGCAGTCGCGCGAGACGTTCAATGTCGAATCGATCGAGGTCGTGAAGGGTGATTCCGGCGCCATTGCCGGGCGCGGCGGTGCCGGTGGCGCGCTGCTGATCAACAGCAAGATGCCGACGCTGAAGAATGCGATCGACGCCAATCTTGGTTTCGGCAATGCCGATTACAAGCGCGGCACGTTCGACGGCAACTGGCGGGTGACGGAGAGCGGGGCCTTCCGCCTGAACCTGATGGGCGACGACCAGGGGGTGGCCGGGCGCGGGCCGACCCATTATCGCCGGTTCGGCGTGGCGCCGTCGCTGTCGTTCGGGCTGGGGACGGCCAACCGCGTGACCGTGATGTATTATCACATGCAGAATGACGACCTGCCCGATGTCGGCATTCCCTACAGCAATCCGCCTTTCAACCGGCGTTCGGATGGCGCGGCGCGGGTGCTGGGGACGGGGAACGGCGCGCCGGTGAAGGTGCCGTTCGATACCTGGTACGGGTTGGAAAATCGTGATTCCAACCAGGATGGCATCGATATGGGGACGCTGCGGCTGGAGCATGATTTCAGCAGTACGCTGCATCTGCGCAATACCACGCGCTATTCCGAAACGACCCAGAACGACCGCTGGACGATGCCCGACGACAGCCAGGGCAATATCTATTACGGCTATGTCTATCGCCGCCTGAACAGCCGCTTCTCGACCTTCGATACGGCGACCAACCAGACCGATTTCTATGGGTCGTTCGATCTGGCGGGTTTCAGGAACCAGTTTGCCTCGGGGGCCGAGTTTACCCGCGAGCAGGGCAAGAACGACAATTACCTGGCCATCGTGAATGGCCAGAACGTGGGGGCGGGGACGAACTTCACCCGCTGCGCGACGGCGCTGGCCTTTTCGTCGCATACCTGCACGTCGTTGCTCAACCCGAACCCGAACGACCTGTGGACGGGCGACCTGAAACATGCCGGCAACCCGAACAGCACGCGCTTCGATACCAAGGCCGTCTATCTGTTCGATACCATCACGCTGCTGAAGCAGCTTCAGGCCAATGTCGGCCTGCGCTACGACAATGTGCAGAGCACCTATCGCACGGCGACGAGCGAGTATGGGCGCGGGGACAATCTGTTCACCTATCAGGGTGCGCTGGTCTACAAGCCGCGTTCCAACGGGTCGATCTATGCGTCATATGCCACGTCGGCGATTCCGCCGGGCAATTCGGTGGGGCAGGGATCGGACGATATCAGCCTGGGCGCCGACCGGAGCGGCAATGTGGGGGCCGTGCTGAAGCCCGAGCGTGACCGGACGATCGAAGTCGGCACCAAGTGGAACGTGCTGCATAACCGGCTGCTGCTGACCGGTGCGCTGTTCCAGATCGACGCCACGAACTTCAAGATCACCACCGCGACGGGCGGGATCGACAATGGCGGGACCAAGCGGGTACGGGGCTTCGAGGTTGGCGTGAACGGGCAGATTACCCGCAAATGGTCGATCAATGGCGGCTTTACCTATCTGGACGCGCGACTGCTGAAGGCAGGGGGCGCGGGTGCCGCCGCCGGGGTGATGGATGGGCGGCATGCGCCGAACACCCCGGAGAACAGTCTGGCGCTGTGGACGACCTATCGCCCGATCGAGCCGCTGACGATCGCGGGCGGCGTTTATTACATGGCCAAGGTCTACGGCACGGATTCCCCCACCGCGCCGAAATTCATTCCCGGCTATTACCGGTTCGATGTCATGGCGAGCTACCGGTTCCTGACGCACTACACGCTTCAGCTCAACATCCAGAACCTGGCCAACCGGCGCTATTTTACCCAAGCCTACACCACGCATTATGCGATGCAGGCGCCGGGGCGGACGGCGATGGTCAATCTGAACGCGCATTTCTGAGCAGGCGGGCTGCCATGCTGCATGGTGCCGCCGGGCCGCAGGCCGGAGGGGACGCGGTGACGGCCGGGGTTGCGACGATCTGCGACCTGGCTGGCGGCGGGGTGGCCGATGCGCAGCTTGTGCTGGGGCAGATCCTGCTGGATGGCGTGCTGTTGCCGCGCGACCCGCGCGGCGCCCTGGGCTGGTTTCTGGCGGCGGCGCGGCAGGGCAGCGCCATGGGGTGCAACATGGTCGGGCGCTGCTGCGAACTGGGGTGGGGCATGTCCCCGACCCCGGCGGAGGCGATGCGCTGGTATCGGCGGGCCGCCTGCGCCGGTCTGGACTGGGGCATGTACAATTACGCCACCGGGTTGACCCTGGGGTGGGACGGGCCGCCCGATCATGGGCGGGCGCTGGCGTGGCTGCGGCGGGCCGCCGCGCGCGGGCATTGCAAATCGTTCAATATAATAGGCGGCTTTTATGAAGACGGGTGGGCCGTGACGCGCGATCTGGCGCAGGCGCGGGCATGGTATGTCCGCGCCGCCGAGGGCGGGGATTTTCGCGGACATTTCAATCTGGGGCGCTTCCTGCTGGCGGAGGGGCGGACGGCGCTGGCGCGTCGGCATTTCGAGATTGCCGGTGGCACCGCGACACCGGCCTTTCGCGCCAGGATGGAACGATTCCTGGCGGGAGGCGGAATGCAGGACGAGGGAGCCATGCGCTTTGCCCCGGCTGGGGAGGCGGGCGGATTAGGGGCCTGAC
>NZ_JBDNXE010000080.1:0-19032 GCF_047721585.1 Gluconacetobacter sp. | reverse complement strand
CCCCCCTCCCCCCCCCCCCCCCGCGGGGGCCGTGCTGGGGGGGGGGGTGATATCCCCCTGGGGGCCCCAACACCATTTCCCCCACCCCGCCCGCGCGCGCCCCCGCGCAGGCCGGCGCGGCCTGCCTGCGCATCAATCCGGGCAATATCGGCAGCCCCGAGCGCGTGCGCGAGGTGGTGAAGGCGGCCAAGGATTACGGCTGTTCGATCCGTATCGGCGTCAATGCCGGATCGCTGGAAAAGCATCTTCTGGAAAAATATGGCGAACCTAACCCGGAGGCGCTGGTCGAAAGCGCGCTGGAACATGCCAAGATCCTGGAAGATCACGATTTCCACGAATTCAAGATCAGCGTGAAGGCGTCGGACGTCTTCATGGCCGTGGCCGCCTATCAGCAGCTTGCCGAAGTGTGCGACCACCCACTGCATATCGGGATCACCGAGGCAGGCAGCAAGCGGGCCGGCACGGTCAAATCGTCCATCGGGCTGGGCAACCTGCTGTGGGCCGGCGTGGGGGACACCATGCGCGTGTCGCTGTCGGCCGAGCCCGAGGAAGAAGTGCTGGTCGGCTGGGACATCCTGAAGTCGCTGGGCCTGCGCCATCGCGGCGTGAAGATCATTTCCTGCCCGTCCTGCGCGCGGCAGGGCTTCAACGTGATCCAGACCGTGCAGACGCTGGAAGAACGGCTGGCGCATATCCAGACCCCGCTGACGCTGTCGATCATCGGTTGCGTGGTCAACGGCCCCGGCGAGGCGCTGATGACGGATATCGGCGTGACCGGCGGTGGTTCGGGCCGCCACATGGTCTATGCCGCCGGCCGGCAGGACCATACGATCGCGGCGGATTCGATGATCGAGCACATCGTGGAGATGGTCGAGAAGAAGGCCGAGATCCTGCGTGCCGAGGAAGAGGCCGCGAAGGCCGCCGAGGCGGTCGTCGCCGCCCAGTAAGGACGCGCCCGACCCCGGCGGGTCGGGGGGTTAAGATTTACCGTCCTTTGTTGTGTTCCGCCCCGTTGGGGGCGGAACACATAAGTGATTCAGAAAACAGGAACATCGATCCGTGAGCAGCCTGCAACCCGTCCGTGGTACCCATGACCTGATCGGCGAGGGGCAGCGGCGCCATGCCCATGTGGTGGATACCGCGCGGCGCATCGCGGGCCTGTACGGCTTCGATGAATGGTCTACCCCGATCTTCGAGGATACGCGGGTGTTCGCGCGCTCGCTGGGCGATACGTCCGACGTGGTGTCGAAGGAGATGTATTCGTTCGAGGACCGGGGCGGTGAATCCCTGACTTTGCGGCCCGAGGGCACGGCGGGGGTGTGCCGCGCGCTGGTGACCAATGGGCTGACCCAGTCCCTGCCGCAGAAAGTGTTCTATGCCGGGCCGATGTTTCGCTACGAGCGCCCGCAGAAGGGGCGGTATCGGCAGTTCCACCAGATCGGCGCCGAACTGATCGGCGCGGCCGAGGCGTTGGCCGATGCGGAAGTGATCGCCATGGGGCGGGACATCCTGAAGGCGCTGGGTATCGCCGACGATACGGTGGTGGAACTGAATACGCTGGGCGATACCGAGAGCCGCGCCGCCTGGCGTGCCGCGCTGATCGCCTATTTTACCGAATTCAAGGACCAGTTGTCCGACGACAGCCGCGCCCGGCTGGAGCGCAATCCGCTGCGCATTCTGGACAGCAAGGCGCCGCAGGACCGGGCGCTGGTGGCCGATGCGCCGCTGATCGGCGCCTTCCTGACCGACGAGGCCCGGACGTTCTGGGATGATCTGCGTTCGGCGCTGGATCTGCTGCGCGTGCCGTTCCGCGAGAACCCCGGCATCGTGCGCGGGCTGGATTATTACGGGCACACGACCTTTGAATTCGTCACCGAGAAGCTGGGCACCCAGGGCACGGTGCTGGCGGGTGGCCGCTATGATGGGTTGGTGGCGGAAATGGGCGGCCCGCGCACGCCGGCCATCGGCTGGGCCGGCGGGATCGAACGGTTGGCTCTGCTGCTGGACAGCGCGCCGGCAGCGCCGCGCCCCGTGGCGGTGGTGCCGCTGGGCGAGGGCGCAAACGGTGCGGCGGTGACGCTGTTGCAGGCCCTGCGCGCCCATGGTGTGCGCGCGGAAATCGCCTATCGCGGCAATGCCAAGCGCCGGATGGAACGGGCGAACCGCATCGGTGCCACCCATGCCGTGCTGATCGGCGATGACGAAGTGGCGCGCGGTGTGGCCCAGGTGAAGGCGCTGGATGAAGGGTCGCAGAACGAACTGGCGCTGGACGCGGTCGCGCCCTATCTGGCCGGGGCGGTTGGCTGCTGAACCATGAGTCTTGACGACAGGCTGGACCGGATCGTTGGCCGGTCGGAAGAATTGCAGGACATGCTTGCCCAGGGGCTGG
Organism: Gluconacetobacter sp.; assembly: GCF_047721585.1. Taxonomy (NCBI): domain Bacteria; kingdom Pseudomonadati; phylum Pseudomonadota; class Alphaproteobacteria; order Acetobacterales; family Acetobacteraceae; genus Gluconacetobacter; species Gluconacetobacter sp. The sequence goes on along the minus strand of NZ_JBDNXE010000080.1, from coordinate 16,643 downwards.
TGGGGGAGGCGTTCAGCAAGGCATCGCGCGAATATGCCGAACTGGAGCCTATCGTCAGCCGGATCGGTGCGCTGCGTCAGGCGGAGCGGGAAGCGCTTCAGTCCGAATCGCTGCTGGCCGACCCGGAAATGCGCGAACTGGCCGAGGCCGAACTGGGCGATCTGCGCGGCCGGATCGCGGAACTGCGCCAGGATATCCGCATTGCCATGCTGCCGCGCGACGAGGCCGACGAGCGCAGCGCCATCCTGGAAATCCGCCCCGCCGCCGGAGGGGACGAGGCCGCCTTGTTCGCGGCGCAACTGTTCGATGCCTATCGCCGCTATGCCGCCCTGCGTGGCTGGCGTTTTGAAGTGATGGAGTTTGACGAATCGGAACTGGGCGGCCTGCGCGAGGGGATGGCCACCATCGCGGGGCGCGGGGTGTTCGCCCGCCTGAAATACGAATCGGGCGTGCATCGCGTGCAGCGCGTGCCGGCGACTGAAAGCCAGGGCCGTATTCATACCTCGACCGTGACGGTGGCCATGTTGCCCGAAGCGGGCGAGGTCGATGTCCAGATCAATGACAGCGACCTGCGCATCGATGTCTATCGCGCTTCTGGTGCCGGTGGGCAGCATGTCAACAAGACCGAGAGTGCGGTGCGCATCACCCATCTGCCGACCGGCGTGGTGGTGGCGATGCAGGAGGAAAAGAGCCAGCACAAGAACCGTGCCAAGGCGATGAAGATCCTGATGTCGCGGCTATACGAGCGCGAGCGTGCCACCGCCCATGCCAGCCGCGCCGCCGACCGCAAGTCGCAGGTGGGGACCGGGGACCGGTCGGAACGGATCCGGACCTACAATTTCCCGCAGGGCCGCGTGACCGACCACCGGATCAACCTGACGGCCTACAAGATCGACCGCGTGATGCTGGGCGAGTTCGATGAATTCATCGACGCCCTGATCCAGGACGAGCAGGCCAGCCTGCTGGCCGCCGAGGGCCTATAACGACGTTGCTGGACCTGGCTTGAAACACACGCCGGATCGGTGCCTGCGCGCTGTTTCGGCGGGGTTCAGGACGTTGGGACCGAGCAGATTTCAGAGCGGCCGGGCTGGCGCTCGACCACCGAGGGGTCTTCCGGGTCGGCCAGATAGAATTCGGTGAAGTTGCGAGTGCCCAGCGCGTTCAGCGTGCGCCCTTCCGGATGGTGCAGGATGCCGCCGCCATTGACCTCATGCGTTTCCGTCCGGCCATCGGGCGTGCGTATGGTAATTTCGCCGCATAACGCATAGGTGTGGTTGATGCGCCCGGCGGCGGTTTCGACGTGGACGGCCCGTTGCGGTGCCGATGCGTCGAGCCGGATCGTGGCGGCGAGCTGTTCATCGACATAGAGGCGGGAGATTTCGAAAATCTCATTGTCCGCGCGACCGTCGACGACGGTGAAGGTGCCGGCCAGCGCAGGCTGGGACGCTGACGCCAGGACCGCGCCCGCGCCAAGAAAGATAAGGATTTTCCATGAACGGGACTGCGGCATCATGGTGCCAGAGTAGGACGGATTTCGCCTGAAATGAAAGAGGATGCGCTGGCGGTGCCGGGCGATGAGGCGGATCTGCGGACATGGCTTGGCTGGGGCGGAGTGCTATTGCGCGACGCCGGTGTGGACGATCCGCGTCGCGAGGCGCGGCTGTTGATGGCCCACGTTCTTGGCACCGATCTGGCGGGCCTGCTGGCGCGCACGCGGATGACCGCTTCCGAGCAGGCCGGTTTTCTGGCGGCCGTGCGGCGCCGTGCGGCGCGCGAACCGATGGCGCACATTACCGGACGCGCCGGTTTCTGGTCTCTGGAGCTGGAAACCTCGCCCGCGACCCTGATTCCCCGCCCCGATAGCGAAACGCTGATCGAGGCCCTGCTGGATCACTGCCCCGATCGCGAGCAGGTCCGCAGCGTGCTCGATCTGGGAACCGGGACCGGTTGCCTGCTGCTGGCGGCATTGAGCGAGTATGGCGCGGCCTGGGGGGTAGGGGTGGATATCGCGCCCGACGCTGCCCGCTTGGCCGCGCGGAATGCCCGGCGGGCCGGGCTGGAGGGGCGATGCGCGATGCTGGCGGGCGACTGGGCCGCGTCGATTCGCGGCGTGTTCGACGTGGTGTTCAGCAATCCGCCCTATATTCCGCAGGGCGATCTGGCCGGCCTGATGCCGGATGTCCGGGATTATGAGCCGGTGCGCGCTCTGGATGGCGGCGCGGATGGGCTGGATGCCTATCGGTTGCTGACCGGTGCCTTACCCATGCTTCTGGCGCATGATGGGGTTGCTGTTTTCGAAATCGGGATCGGGCAGGACAACAGCATGCCGGCGCTGGCGCGGCAATCAGGGCTGGAAATCGTGGATGTTCGCGCCGATCTGGGGGGGATTCCGCGTGCGGTCGTGATGCGGCATCGGCGGACGTGAGCGGTTTTTCGGGAAGATGGACCGATGAGCGGGAATGCCGCGCGATGGGGGTGTCGCCCTGTGGTTTCGGGCATCGGAGCGGAGCGGACTGGGTGGAGATACATCCGCTATGCATGGGGAATGCGCGCCGGATCGCCGTCAAACGGACTTTCTCCCCTGCCATGGAGTAAAAAACCATTTGGCAGAGCGGATATAAGGGCATAGATTACCGATGGAATGCGGACGGGGGTTTTTACCTTTCCGAGATGCCGCATACCGATCCTGAATGCATGAAAACGGAAATGACCGCACGGGTGCGTGCAGGGACCTGGGTCGTTGCATGATGCCGCAGGATCAGATGCCGGGCTGCACGCCAGGCACTCAGAATGACAATAGGGGATGGTTGGCCCCGGCGGGCGCAGGCAAAGAGCGACCGTTAACAGGAAAGTGCTGCGACAGCTTATGAACATGAAACGCATGCGGGGCCGGCACCATCGTTCGGGCGGCAGCAATGGCGGAAGTGTACGCCAGCAGAACGGCCAGATCCCCCTCAATCGTAACCATGTGTTCGACAGTAATGGGCCGGATCTGCGTATTCGTGGCACCGCCCAGCAATTGTTTGAAAAATACCTGCAACTCGGGCGTGATGCCAGCGGTTCGGGCGACCGCGTTATGGCCGAAGCGTATTTCCAGCATGCCGAACATTATTTCCGCATTCTGAACGCCATGACCCAGGCGGCGCAGCAGAACCAGCAGGAACGCCAGGAGCGGCATGTCCGCCAGCGCCCGATGGCGGTGACGGATGGCGACGAAGCGGCCGAGGATGGCGGCGAGGAAGCGACGGTCGAGAAAAATCGTCCGGGGTCGGATTCCGAACTGGCTCCGGTCGAAGCCTGATTGATCCGGGGACCGGCGGTAAACGCCGGTCCGTGCCTTTACCCTCTCAGCGCCTGACCGAACATGTGGGCTGGCGAGCGAGAGCGGCCTGTTTCGGGCCGCGCCCGAAATGTGTTTCCGAGCATCGGAGCGGAGTGGCCCTGATGGCCATGAGCACCGAAGCGCAGGAAACGCGCGGGGGACACGCCGCCAGCGCGCATGTTCGGTCAGGCTTTCAGGGGGCTTCGGCCAGCACGGTGCGGATCGCGCCCGTCAGCCGGGCCAGTTCCGCCTTCGTCACCGTGAAAGCCGGTGTGAGATAAACGATCGAACGGAACGGGCGCACCCACACGCCCTGTTCGACCAGCCTCGCTTTCAGGCGGTTCATGTCGTTTATGCGGTCCAGTTCGACCACGCCGATCGCGCCCATGACCCGCACGTCTCGCACGGCGGGCAGGTGGCGGCATGTCTCCAGTTCATCGCGCATCTGCTCTTCGATCGCCGCGACCTGTTCCAGGCGCGGTTCGCGTTCGAACAGGTCCAGCGAGGCATTGGCGCAGGCGCAGGCCAGCGGGTTGGCCATGAAGGTGGGGCCATGCATCAGCGCATGCATCGGGTCGTCCGACAGAAAAGCCGCGAAGACATGGGCCCGCGCCACGGTGGCGGCCAATGGCACCGTGCCGCCGGACAGGGCTTTCGACAGGGTAACGATATCCGGCACGATATCCGCCTGCTGGCACGCGAACATGGTGCCCGTGCGGCCGAAACCGGTGAAGATCTCGTCCAGGATCAGCAGCACGCCGTGGCGGTCCGCAAGGTCGCGCAGGCGCCGCAGGGTCGCGGGGTCGTGAAACAGCATGCCGCCCGCGCCCTGGACCAGCGGCTCGACCAGGATTGCCGCCACGCGCTGCCCTTCGGTTTCCATCAGCCGTTCCAGCGCGGCGGTCGTGTGGTCGTCGCGCGGCAGGTCGGTGATGAAATGCTGGGGCAGGATGCCGGCGAACAGGCTGTGCATGCCTTCCTCCGGGTCGCACACCGCCATGGTGGCCAGCGTATCGCCGTGATAGCCGCCGCGAAACGCGACCAGGCGGGTTCGGCCTGACTGGCCCCGGTTCAGCCAGTATTGCATCGCCATCTTCATCGCGACCTCGACCGCGACGGAACCGGAATCGGAAAAGAAGACGCGCTCCAAATCGCCCGGCAGCAGGTCCGCGAGGCGCCGGGCCAGGCGTAACGCGGGCTCGTGCACCAGGCCGCCGAACATGACGTGCGGCATGCGCGCGAGTTGGTCGATGGCGGCCTGACGGATATGGGGGTGATTGTAGCCATGGCAGGCGGTCCACCACGAGGCGATTCCGTCCACCAGTTCGCGCCCGTCGGCGAGGCTGATCCGACAGCCGTCCGTCGCGATGGCGGGTATGGGGGGCGAGGCCGTTCGCATCTGGGTGTAGGGCAGCCAGATATGCGGCAGGCCGGCGTCGAACCAGTCCGGTCCGGTCATGGGGCATGTTCTCCTTGGGGAACGGACGGCAGACTGGAATTGACCCGGCCCATAGGGTCCGGCACAAACCATCGCTTCATGACCCGTTTCGATGCATTTTTCCAGACCGCGCTGGAAGGACTGTCCCGCACGCATTTGCGGCGCGATCTGCGGCCGGTGGAGCGAGACGGCCCCGTGCTGGTCCGGCGTGATGGCGCGACGCTGCTGAATTTCTCGTCCAACGATTATCTGGGCCTGTCCGTCCATCCGGCGCTGACGGCGCGTGCCATCGACTGGACGCAGCGGTTCGGTACCGGCAGCGGGGCGTCGCGCCTGGTGACGGGAACGAGCGAACAGCATCGGCTGGTCGAGGAAAAGCTCGCGCGCTTCAAGGGGACCGAGGCCGCCCTGCTGCTGGCATCGGGGTGGCAGGCCAATGCCGCGATCCTGCCGGCCCTGTTCCGGCTGTCGGTGGAAGCGACCGGCGCGCCAGCCGTGGTGTTTACCGACCGGCTGAACCACGCCAGCCTGCATCATGGCTGTCAGGCAGCCGGTATCCGTCAGATCCGGTTTGCCCATAACGATCTCGGCCATCTGGAACAGATGCTGGAGCGGCATCGCGACCGGAAGGGCCTGCGCTTTATCATCACCGAAAGCGTGTTCAGCATGGATGGCGACCGGGCGGATGTCGCCGCCCTGAAGGCGCTGGCCGGTCGGTATGAGGCGTTCCTGTATCTGGACGAGGCGCATGCGACGGGCGTGCTGGGGCCGGAGGGAAGGGGCCTTTCCGCCGAGGCCGGCGGGGTGGATCTGGTGATGGGCACCTTCAGCAAGGCACTGGGCGGGTTCGGTGCCTATGTCGCGGGCTCGCGCGCGCTGTGCGACTGGCTGGTCAGTACGTGTTCGGGCTTTATCTATACCACCGCGCTGCCGCCCGCCCTGCTGGGCGCGATCGACGCCGCGTTGGATCTGGTGCCGGCACTGGATGCGGAGCGCAGCCATCTGGCGTCTCTGGCGGCGCATTTGCGGACGGAACTGGGGGGGCGGGGCTGGTCCACCGGCCTGTCCTCCACGCAGATCGTGCCGGTGATGGTGGGGGATGCCGGGCAGGCGCTTGCCCTGGCCCGCACGCTGGCCGCGCAAGGCATTCTGGGTGGCGCGATCCGGCCGCCGACCGTGCCGCCTGGGACGGCCCGTATCCGGCTGGCGTTGAGTGCGGCGCATGATGAAGGGATGCTCGACCGTCTGCTACGGGCGCTCGACGAAGGGGCGCGGGAGCATGGCATTGTCCGATGATGCGGCGCCGACGGCGCTGTTCCTTGTCCATGGCTGGGGGTTCACGCCGGATTTCTGGCAGCCTGTCCGGGCGCGGCTGGGCCGGGTCGAGACGACGATGCTGGATTTCGGCTTCTTCGGGCCTGAGAACATGACGGCGCGGCCGGCAGGACGGCATGTGGCGGTTGGCCATTCGCTGGGTGCGTTGTGGCTGCTGCTGAATCCGTCCCCCGATTGCGTCGGGATGCTGCTGATCAACGGTTTCACCCGGTTCGGCGCCACGTCCGATTATCCGCAGGGCATTCCGCGTCGTGTGATCGAGCGCATGATGCGCGGGTTGGAGCAGCATCCGGATGATGTGGTCGCGACCTTTCGCGGGCGCGCGGGAATCGCGCCGCCAGCACCGGGTCCGGCGCGGGCGGCGCGGCTGGACTGGGCGCTGGAATTGCTGCGGGATGCCGACGCGCGCGGCATATTGGACGGGGAGGCGGGTGCCGCTTTGCCGCCGATTCGCGTGCTGGCCGGCGGGGAAGACCCGATTGCCCCGCCCGCGATGGTCGAGGCGGGCTTCCGCGACCATATACCGGTCGAATGGATCGAGGGGGGCGGGCATCTGCTGCCGCTGACCCATCCCGACCGATGCGCCGCCGCGATCGCTGGCCTGATGGCGGAAGCGGGCCGGCCATGAGCGTGCGCAAGCAGCGGATCGCCACCCGTTTCGGTGCGGCTGAGACATATGACGATGCGGCGCGGGTGCAGCGGCTGGTGGCCGCGCGGCTGGCCGAACGGATTGCCGCCGCCGGCGGCGCGCCTATGCGCATTCTGGAACTGGGGTGCGGCACGGGGTTTCTGAGCCAGCATCTGCGCCGCCTGTTTCCCGATGCGGACCTGACGGTGAGCGATCTGGCACCGGAAATGCGCGACCGTGCCCTTCGCCGTCTTGAGGACCAGCATGGGCAGGGCGACGTGCGCGCCCTGGTGCTTGATGCCGAGGCGCCGGAAGCGGCAGGCGAGGGGTACGACCTGATCTGTTCCAGCCTGTCGATGCAGTGGTTTACGGACCGCGCCGCGACTCTGGCGCGACTGGCCGCCATGCTGGCGCCCGGCGGCATGATGGCGTTCTCCACCCTCTGCGCCGGCAGCTTCGACGAGTGGCGCCGTGTCCATGCGGCGGCGGGCCAGGAATGCGCGATTTCGGCCTATCCGGCCCCCGAGCGGCTGGCGGAGGATTGGCCGCGCGGGGGGCAGGGTTTTTGGGAAGTCGAGACGATTCTCGATCGTCCGGAAACGGCGCTGGCCTTTGTTCGCGAACTGCGCCAGATCGGCGCCTCGCTGCCGCGTGAGGGCGTGCGCCCGGTCGCGCCGGGTATGATGCGCCGCCTGTTGCGCGATCTGGAGACGCCGTCGGGCGTGACGGTGACGTACGGCGTCGGCTACGGCCTGTTTCGGACGCCTGCACGCAAGGGAGTCTTCGTGACGGGCACGGATACCGGGGTCGGCAAGACGCTGGTATCCGCCTGTCTGGTTCGCGCCTGGGCGGCGGAGTATTGGAAGCCGTTCCAGACCGGAATTGCCGAGGACATCGCGGACAGCGTGACGGTGGCGGCGCTGGCCGGGTTGGAGCCGGCGCGCCTTCATCCACCCGCCGCGGTGCTGGCCGCGCCGCTTTCGCCTTTCGACGCCGCCGAGCGGGAAAATATCGTGCTTGATACCGCCACGTTGCGCCTGCCCGCCGCTCGGGGCGAACGGCCGTTGGTCGTGGAAGGGGCGGGGGGCGTGATGGTGCCCGTTGCGCCGGCGTGCATGATGATCGACCTGATCGCCCGCTTCGCGCTGCCGGTTGTACTGGTCGCGCGCAGCCAGCTTGGGACGATCAACCATACGCTGCTGACCTTGCAGGCCCTGCGTCGGCGGGGAATTGCCATTGCCGGGGTGGTGTTGAACGGGCCGCCGTCCCCCGAGGCGCGACGCGCCATTACCCTGTTCGGCGGCGCGCGGGTGCTGGCGGAATTTCCCCATCTGGACCGGATCGGCCCGGCGCAGGTCGATGAACTGGCCAGGCTGCTGCCGTCGTTCGCGGCGCTCTGATATCGGGAAGCCGATCGGTAGGGCGATCCCGGCCGCGTGCCGGGCGTGTGGGCGGACGTGACGGTCGGGGTGGCTGTGCCACGCTTTTTTCCAGGCATCTTGTAACGCGGGATGCGGGATTGCGTCTGGATTTCGCCACAAGTCGGCAACATGATCCGTGCCAGTAAAAGGAGAATCCGGTGAAAGCAAAACTGGTGACCGGCCTGGTTCTGGGCTGTCTGATTGTGGGCGCGTCGGTTACTGCTGACGCGCAGCGTGCTCCGGATGGTCCCGGCGGTCCTGGTGGTCCTGGTGGCAGGCCGGGCGTATATGACGGGCGTGGCGGGCCGGGCGGCCAGGGTGATAATCGCGGTCGTGGCGGTCCCGGTGGTGGGCCAGGCGCGTATGACGGGCGTGGCGGGCCGGGCGGCCAGGGAGAACATCCGCGTCGTGGGGGGGCCCGGTGATGCACGGGCGGGGGGCCTGGCTATGACCGTCGCGGTCCGCAATATGGCGGCGGTCGGATGTGGAGACGTGGGGATCGCTATGACGGCCCGCGTTCGGGCATGTGGCAGGTGCAGGATTGGCGGCGTTATCGCGGCCTTTATGCGCCGCCGCCCGGATATTATTGGGTCCAGTATGGAAACCAGTTCCTGCTGACGGCTCTGGCGACGGGCATTATTTCCAACGTGATCGCGAACGCCTATGGAGCGGGACCTATGGGACCGGCTCCTTACTGACCACACTGACGACCTGCCGCTTCGCGCGGCAGGTCTTTGGTGTTTTCTTTGGTCTTTGTTTGATGGTTCGGGAAGCCTGACAATTTGTCAGAGCCAGCAGGCCCGAGGCTCTGCCGCCGATATTTCAAAGGCTGCTTAACACCGTCATCAATAACGGCGCAGCAAACCCACCAACGACCCCTGGATGCGCACCCGGTCGGACGGCACGATGCGTGATTCGTAACGGGCGTTGGCGGGTTCCAGGGCGATCGTGCTGCCACGTCGACGCAGCCGTTTCAGCGTGACTTCCTGATCGTCGATCAGTGCGACCACGATCTGTCCGTTATTGGCGGTGTCGCCCCGGCGGATGATGACGGTGTCGCCGTCGAGAATCCCGGCCTCGACCATCGAATCGCCGGCGACTTCCAGCGTGTAGTGATCGCCACGACCCAGCAGGTTGATCGGTACCGAGACCTGAGCCCCGGTCTCGCGCAATGCCTCGATCGGCTGGCCGGCGGCGATACGGCCGTAGAACGGCAGGCCGACCGCCTCGGCATCGGTCGCGATGGGGGCGCCCGCCAGCCGGCCGGCGAAATCGCCTTTGATGACATTGGGCACGAAAGAATGATCGACCGCCTCTGGCGCCGGGCTGGTCGCGATGGGGGCGCCGACAGGTTCCCGTGGCGTGGCGGGCGAGGCCATTTCCGGCAGGCGCAGGACCTCCAGCGCCCGGGCGCGGTGATGGCGACGTTGCAGGAAACCCCGCTCCTCCAGCGCCGAGATCAGCCGGTGGATGCCGGATTTCGATCGCAGGTTCAGCGCATCCTTCATTTCGTCGAAGGAGGGGGAGAACCCCGTCTGTTTCAGGTGCCGGTCGATGAACAGCAGCAGTTCATGTTGCTTGCGCGTCAGCATTGGCACCCCGTGACCCAGTCGTTCCGTCAGTCGGCCAATCCGTTGTCAACAGAAGGGAACAAACAGGAAACCGCCTTGTTGTGTTCTATATTGGTTCCCGCCCGTCCGTCAATATCATTGCCGTTATGGAAATGGGTGGTCAGATCGAGAGTGTGTCCAGCCTGATGATCCGGCAGGGCGTGCCCGCGCGTGCGGGGGGGGCGTGAGGCGGACGCATGATCAGGGCGTCGCTGCTGGCCAGTGTGTGCAGCATCGCCGAATCCTGGCGGCTGAAGGCCGTTGCGATCAGGCCGCCATCCGGCGCGCGGGAGAGGGTGGCGCGCAGATAATCGGCCCGCCGGTCGTTCTCCGGCAGGTCGCCGCCCAGAATCGCCATATCCTCGGGCAGGTGCGGGGCCGTGTGCCCGGCCAGCGTGCGAATCGCCGGCAGGGCGAAGACCAGGCCGCAGACCAGGGCGGCCACCGGATTGCCCGGCAGCCCCAGGACCGGCACCCGGCCGATCCGGCCATGCATCAGCGGCTTGCCGGGACGCATGGCGATCTTCCAGAAATCGACCGAGAGCCCGATCTGCTCCAGCCCCTGCTGCACCAGGTCGTAGCGGCCGACGCTGGCGCCGCCTGCCGTCAGCAGCAGGTCGGCGGTTTCGATTCCCTGGGCCAGACGGGCGATATCCGATGCGGTATCCCGTGCGGACGGGAGCATGACCGGGACGCCGCCGCAGGCGCGCACCAGGGCGGCGAGCATCGGGGTGTTGGAGTTGGCGATGCCGCCCGGCGCGATCGGCTCGCCGGGCAGCGCGATTTCGTCGCCTGTGGACAGGATGACCACGACCGGGCGTCGGCGCACGGGAACCCAGGCATGGTTCGCCGCCGCCACCAGCCCGATATCCCGCGCCGTCAGTGCCCGTCCGGCCGGGACGACGACCTGCCCCTGGGCGAAATCCTGCCCCTGGCGGCGGATATACTGCCCGGAACCCGGTGGAACGGTGACCGTGACCGCGCCTTTATCCTCCTGGGCGTTTTCCTGGATGAGGATCGCGTCGGCGCCATCGGGCACCAGGCTGCCGGTATAGATGCGCACGGTTTCACCGGGGCCGACCTGGCCGGCGAAGGGATGGCCCGCCGGGCTCTCGCCCACCAGCGACAGGACGCCGCCCGGCGTGCAATCGGCTGCCCGCACCGCATAGCCATCCATGGACGAGACATCGGCCGGCGGGTTGTCCAGCCGGGCCACGATGTCGGCAGCGACGATTCGTCCCCAGGAATCGGCCAGGGGTACCAGTTCCGGCCCCGTGGGTTCGAGGTCTGCCAGGATACGTGCCTGGGCTTCGGCGACACTCAGCATCGGTCCCAATTCTCCCTTATTCGACGGGCCTGCACACATATCTGCTCGATTCGTGCGACTAACGCTTGACCTGGGGGCTCTGTATGCGCATTTTCCGCCGACTTGAACCACTGCTGCACCTGATTGTTCCAGCAGCGGCGGAGCAGTGCTGAGGATTCCATGGCCAAGACCAACACCATTCAGATCAAGCTCGTCTCGTCGGCAGACACCGGGTATTTCTACGTCACGAAGAAGAATGCCCGTGCTCAGACCGGCAAGCTCGAGATGCGGAAATACGACCCCGTTGCGCGCAAGCACGTGGCCTTCCGCGAAGCGAAGATCAAATAATCCGCTCTATTCCGCGCGTTTCGCGTGGGATAGGTCGAAAAAAGGCCGGGCACCCTGCGGGGTGGCCGGCCTTTTTTTGTTTCGGGGGCTGTGTTCGCGCATGCGCTTGGTTGCGGCTGTTCGACAAGCCGGCCCGCCGAGCGAGAATGCTGCGAAGCGCGGAGAATATCGCTCAGGATCTTCGGCGGGAGGACGTTGCAGACAGCCGGCTAGAACAGCCGGTCGTGCGGGCCGTAGGGGATGACGAGTTCGTCGGGGCGCGCCAAGTTGAGCATTGCGCGTGACCGTTCGTCCAGCGTGTCGCGGTCCAGCGCCTTTTCCTTCAACCCGCTGACCCGGCGGGTCCAGGCATTCTGTTCCGAGACCGCGTCCATCTGTGCGGCGCGGGCCTCGTCCAGCAGGTGCAACTGTGCCTGATAGCTGTGAATGCCATGGTCGCCCTGCATGGCGTTGACGCCGAAATAGGCGGTCAGGCCGATGAACAGGGAAGGGGGGACGACCATACGGAGGGTCCGCCGCACAATCCGGCCGATCTGCATGGTCAGTCGTTCTCCCATCTCAGCAGGCTACCAATCTCTATTGTACTATTCCCGATTCGGCGGCGGCGGGAAACTGTTTTCCGCGCCATGCCGCCGAATCGGGACGAAGTCTTCAGGCGGTCTTCAGGATCGTGCGGCCGGCATAGCGGGCGGCGGTCGCCAGTTCGTTCTCGATCCGGATCAGCTGGTTGTATTTCGCGGTCCGGTCGGAGCGCGACAGCGAGCCGGTCTTGATCTGCCCGCAATTGGTCGCCACCGCCAGGTCGGCGATGGTCGAATCCTCGGTCTCGCCCGAACGGTGGCTCATCACCGCCGTGTAGCCCGCGTGATGCGCCATCTCGACCGCTTCCAGAGTCTCGCTCAGCGTGCCGATCTGGTTGACCTTGACCAGCAGCGAATTGGCGACGCCGGCCTTGATGCCGCGACGCAGGCGCTCCGGATTGGTCACGAACAGGTCGTCACCGACCAGTTGGACCGTCTTGCCCAGGGCGGCGGTCAGGGCGGCCCAGCCTTCCCAATCGTCTTCGGCCAGACCGTCCTCGATCGACACGATGGGGTAGCGGGCGACGAGGTCGGCCAGATAGCCGATCATGCCGGCCGAATCCAGGCTCTTGCCTTCGCCTTCCATGACGTAGCGGCCGTCGCGGTAGAATTCGGTCGAGGCGCAATCCAGCGCGAAGGTGACATCCTCGCCCGGACGGTAGCCGGCGGCTTCCACGGCCTTGGTGATGAAGCCCAGGGCCTCGTCGGCCGATTTCAGGCCGGGGGCGAAGCCGCCTTCGTCGCCGACATTGGTGTTGTGGCCGGCCGCCGACAGGTTCTTCTTGAGCTGGGCGAAGATTTCGGAGCCCACGCGCACCGCGTCGGCCAGCGTGGGCGCGCCCACCGGCTGGATCATGAATTCCTGGATGTCGATCGGGTTGTCGGCATGCTGGCCGCCATTGACGATGTTCATCATCGGCACCGGCAGGGTGCGGGCGTACACGCCGCCGACATAGCGATAGAGCGGAACCTGCAATTCCTCGGCCGACGCCTTGGCGACCGCCAGCGAGACGGCCAGGATCGCGTTCGCACCCAGCCGGGCCTTGTTGGGGGTGCCGTCGAGATCGATCATCGCTTCGTCGATCGCGACCTGATCGGCCGATTCGGCGCCTTGCAGGGCTTCGAGGATTTCGCCCTCGATATTCTCCAGCGCCTTCAGCACGCCCTTGCCGCCGTAACGGGACTTGTCGCCGTCACGCAGTTCGACCGCCTCGTGCGCGCCAGTCGATGCCCCCGACGGGACGGCGGCCCGGCCCTTCGCGCCGGACGCCAGTTCGACATCGACCTCCACGGTCGGGTTGCCGCGACTGTCCAGGATTTCGCGCGCGACGATATCGACGATAGCACTCATGGGTCTGCTTCCTCGGTTTATGACTATTGGGCCCGTTGCAGATCGGCCGCGACGTGCAACGGTGATCGGGATGTCCTCGCGGCTATCCCGACATGCCAGGCAAAATTCTCCTGCCGCCTGTGATCGGTATCATGGGCAGGCGGCGAGCCAAGCGATAATAGCAGGGCAGGAGGAAGATGAACATGAAACGCCTGCCGCTTCCAACGGTTCTGATGGGAATTGTCAGCCCGATTCCAGCCATCGTCTTCGCGGTTGGAGGATTGTTTTCCTCCGACACGGTGCCGGGCATGACCATGGGGCTGGTGGAATATGCCGCCCTGGTGCTGGCCTTCAGCGGCGCCGTGCATTGGGGGCTGGCGCTGGACCGACCCATGGTGATCATGGGGACGCGTCTGGACGCGGGGCCTGACAACCGGCGGCTGCTGATGGGGGCTTTGCCCTTGCCGGTCGGCTGGCTGGCCTGCCATGCAACTTTTCTGGGCCATGTCCCGTTCGGGCTGGCTGTGCTGCTGGCGGGATTTTTCGGGCTGTTTCTGGCAGAGCGGGCGGCGTGGCGCCGGGGAGAACTGCCTTCGGGCTATCTGGCCCTGCGGCTGTGGCTTACCGCCATCTTCATGGCATGCCTCGGACTGGCGATGCTGGTCAGTCTGTCCTGACAGTCTTTCGGCACTGCGCGCGGAATCGCCGCCCGCGTGCAGTGCCGGCCGGATTGCTCAGAAGGTCTTGGTCAGGCGGTCGTAGGCGGCCAGGCGCTCGATCAGGGGCTTCATCTCGCTGATCGGGATCATGTTCGGGCCGTCGCTGGGGGCGTGGTCCGGGTCCTGATGGGTCTCGATGAAGACGGCTGCCACCCCGATCGCCAGTGCCGCGCGGGCCAGGATGGGAGCGTATTCACGCTGGCCGCCCGATGACCCGCCGAGGCCGCCGGGCTGCTGGACCGAGTGGGTGGCGTCATACACCACGGGGTAGCCGGTCTCGGCCATGATCGGCAGGCCGCGCATGTCGTTGACCAGCGTGTTGTAGCCGAAGCTGGTGCCGCGCTCGCACAGCATAATCCGCTCGTTGCCGGTCGAGGCGATCTTGGCCGCGACATTCTTCATGTCCCACGGCGCCAGGAACTGCCCCTTCTTGACGTTGATCGCGGCCCCGGTCTCGCCCGCCGCCAGCAGGAGGTCCGTCTGGCGGCAGAGAAAGGCCGGGATCTGGAGCACGTCGACGGCTTCGGCCACGGCTGCGCATTGCTCCGCCGCGTGAACGTCGGTCAGGACCGGTATGCCGAATCGCTCGCGCACACGGGCCAGGATGTCCAGCCCCCTGGCCATGCCGACGCCGCGCGCCGCACCGATGCTGGTGCGGTTCGCCTTGTCGAACGAGCTTTTATAGATCAGCCCGACCCCCGTCTCGCGCGCGATCGCGCACAGGGCCTCGGCCATTTCCATGGTGTGGGCTTCGGATTCGATCTGGCACGGGCCGGCGATCAGGACGAACGGCAGGTGATTGCCGACCGGCAGATCGCCGATCGCGAGCGAGCGGGGGGCTGTCATACCAGGCGCATCTTCTTGACCGCCGCGCCGACGAAGCCGGAGAACAGCGGATGCGGATCGAACGGCTTGGAGAGCAGTTCGGGGTGATACTGCACGCCGACGAACCACGGGTGATCGGGATATTCGACCACTTCGGGCAGGATGTCATCGGGCGACATGCCCGAGAATCGCATGCCGGTCTGTTCCAGCTTCTCGCGGTAATGGACATTGACCTCGTAGCGATGGCGATGCCGCTCGCGGATGTCGGTCCGGCCGTAGATTTCCGCGACGCGCGACCCTTCGGCCAGTTTGGCGGGGTAGGCGCCCAGGCGCATCGTCCCGCCCAACTCGCCGCCTTCGCGCCGGCGCAGCAATTCGTTGCCACGGGCCCATTCGGTCATGAGGCCGACCAACGGCTCGTCGGTCGGGCCGAACTCGGTGGATGAGGCATCGGGGAGGCCCGCGAGATTGCGGGCGCATTCGATGACCGCCATCTGCATGCCGAAGCAGATGCCCAGGAACGGGATGTTATGCTCACGGGCGAAGCGCACGGCCTGGATCTTGCCTTCCGCGCCGCGTTCGCCGAATCCGCCGGGCACCAGAATAGCATGCACATCGTGCAGGGCTTCGAGCGCGTCTTCCGACTTTTCGAACGTCTCGGCCTCGACCCAGTCCAGCTTGACCCGCACCCGGTTGGCGATGCCGCCATGCAGCAGGGCTTCGATCAGGGATTTATAGGCATCGAGCAGGGCCGTGTATTTGCCGACGACCGCGATGCGGACTTCGCCCTCGGGGTGGCGAATCGCGTCCAGGGCCCGGTGCCAGCGTGACAGGTCGGGCTCCTGGTCGAAGGGCAGGCCGAAATGGCGCAGCACCTCGTTATCCATGCCTTCGGCATGGTAGGAGATCGGGCAGGCATAGATCGTGTCGACATCCAGCGCCGCGATCACGGCTTCCGGGCGCACATTGCAGAAATTGGCGATCTTCCGGCGTTCGGTATCCGGGATCGGCCGGTCCGAGCGGCAGAGCAGCATCTGGGGCTGGATGCCGACATTCTGCAGTTCCTTGACGGAATGCTGGGTCGGCTTCGTCTTCAGTTCGCCGGCCGAGGGAATCCACGGCAGCAGGGTCAGGTGGACGAACATCGTCTGCCCGGCGCCCAGGTCATTGCGCAACTGGCGAATGGCCTCGAGGAAGGGCAGGCTTTCGATGTCGCCGACCGTGCCGCCGATTTCCACCAGCACGAAATCCAGGTCTTCCGTGCCCGCGACCACGGCTTCCTTGATGGCGTCCGTGATGTGGGGGATGACCTGCACCGTGGCACCCAGATAATCGCCGCGCCGTTCGCGCGCGATCACGTCCGAGTAGATCTGGCCGGTGGTGGCGTTGTCGGCCCGGGTGGCATGCACGCCTGTAAAGCGTTCATAATGCCCGAGGTCGAGGTCGGTCTCTGCGCCGTCGTCGGTTACGAAGACTTCGCCGTGCTGATACGGGCTCATGGTGCCCGGATCGACGTTGAGATAGGGATCGAGCTTGCGTAGCCGGACCCGGTAACCGCGTGCCTGCAGCAGCGCCGCGAGGGCTGCGGAGGCAATGCCTTTACCGAGAGAGGAGACCACGCCGCCAGTGATGAATACAAACCGCGTCATGGATGGCCTCCCTACACCGTTTCGACCTGCCGGGCAAAGCGAATAACCATCGCGTTTGCCGAGATAAAAAAAGGCTGCCTTCCGTGGGGAAGGCAGCCCATTCTTCAGTGCGTGGCCGCTGGCGCCGCCGG
>NZ_JBDNXE010000079.1:0-19037 GCF_047721585.1 Gluconacetobacter sp. | reverse complement strand
GGGGTGTGGGGGGCCGCGCCTAGCGCCCGGCCGCCGCGGGGCGCATATCCCGGGCGGCCGGGGCGGTTTTTGGGCCTTCCGCGGGGGGCGCCGGCCGGCGCGGCGGCGGGTGGGGGCGCGTTCGTCGAACAGGTCGGAGAGTTCCTGCATCATCGTGCCGCCCAGTTCCTCGGCATCCGAGATCGTGACCGCGCGTCGGTAATAGCGCGTGACATCATGGCCGATGCCGATGGCCACCAGTTCGACGCCGCTGCGGTTTTCGATCTGGGCGATGACCTGGCGGAGATGCGTCTCCAGATACGAACCCGGATTGACCGAGAGCGTGCTGTCATCGACCGGGGCGCCGTCGGAAATCACCATCAGGATCTTGCGGCTTTCCGGCCGGCCCTGAAGGCGCTTCCATGCCCAGAGCAGGGCTTCGCCGTCGATATTTTCCTTCAGCAGGCCCTCGCGCAGCATCAGGCCCAGATTCTTGCGCGACCGGCGCCATGGCATATCGGCCGATTTGTAGATGATGTGCCGCAGGTCGTTCAGCCGGCCGGGATTGGGGGGCTTGCCCTGCGCCACCCAGCGCTCGCGGCTCTGGCCGCCTTTCCAGGCGCGGGTGGTGAAGCCGAGGACTTCGACCTTCACCGCGCAACGCTCCAGCGTGCGGGCCAGGATGTCGCCGCACATGGCGGCCACCGAAATGGGGCGGCCGCGCATCGAGCCCGAATTGTCGATCAGCAGCGTGACGACCGTATCGCGGAAATCGGTGTCGCGTTCGTGCTTGTAGGACAGGGACAGGGTGGGATTGACCACGATCCGCGACAGGCGGCCGGCATCGAGGATGCCTTCCTCGAGGTCGAACTCCCACGCGCGGGTCTGCTGGGCCAGCAGGCGGCGCTGCATGCGGTTGGCCAGGCGTGACACCACGCCCTGGAGGCTCAGCAATTGCTGGTCGAGCTGCTGGCGCAGGCGCGACAGTTCCTCCGGGTCGCACAGGTCCTCGGCCGGGATCTCTTCGTCGAACTGCGTCGTGAAGGCGTGGTAGGCGGTCGCGGCGTCTGCGGCCGTGTGGTCTTCGGCGCCCCGTGGGCCACCGGGTTCCTCCGATCCGGCCGCCTCGCCGGATTCGGCGTCGTCGGCATCTTCGTCGCCCGTGCCTGTTCCCTCGGCCAACTGGGGTTGGAGGCCGGATTCGTCCTCTTCCAGTCCGGACGTATCTTCCTTGTTCTGCGGGGACTGGTCCTCGGGCGAATCGGAAGGTTTGTCGTCGGTTTCGTCGGACGACGCGTTGTCGCTGCCGTCCGGGTCTTCCTCGATCTCGGCTTCGCCTTCGATCAGGTCGCAGGCTACCAGCAGCCGTCGGGCGGCCTTGGAAAAGGCACGCTGGTCGTCCTGCGCGGCCGCCATGTCGGCCAGGGCGCGCTGGGCGGAGGGGCCGAGATGCGTGCGCCATTGATCGGCGATCGCGCGCATGGAATCGGGCACCGGCTCGCCGGTCAGCGTCTCGCGCGCCAGCAGGGAGAGGGCGACGGGCAGGGGGATCTGCTCGCGCCGGTCGGCGCGGTCATAGCCGCTGTCGCGATAGTCGCGTTCGACCTTGTGCCGCAGATTGGCCGCGACGCCGGCCATGTGGCGCGCGCCGACGCTTTCCACGCGGGCCTGTTCCAGCGCCTCATACGCCGCCCGGGCATCGGCCGGTTCGGGTCGGGTGACGGCATGGAGGGCTGCGTCGTGATGGCGCAGCCGCAGGGCCGCCGCGTCGGCCGCGCCCCGGACGCGGTCGATATCCGCTTCCTGTAGGGTCGGACCGGGCTGGGGGAGGCGGACATGCTCGCCGCTGACGGCGGCGGCGGCCGGGATCGGGCCGCTCTGGAAGATAACATCGGCATCCGCGCGGCCGCCGAGCGCGCGCAGCACGCCGACGGTCGCGCGCTTGAACGCATCCGTCCGTTCTGCGGCGGCCTGACGGGCGGACAGGGCGTCGTTCTTGCGGTCGCGCATGGCGCTGGCCGATCAGCGCGCGCGCGGCGCGGTGCCGGTGGGGTCGACGTTGAAGCAGCGCTGGTAATATTCCGCCACCGTCTGCCGCTCCGCCTCGTCGCACTTGTTGAGGAAGGTGACCCGGAACGCGAATTCCAGGTTCTGGAAGATCCGGTAATTCTCCGCCCAGCTGATCACCGTGCGCGGCGACATGACGGTGGAGATATCGCCCGCGATGAAGCCCGAACGCGTGAGGTCGGCCAGCGCCACCATGCTCTCGACCCGCTTGCGGGCCGGCGCATCGTTGGGGTCGATCCCCATCTTGGCCAGCACGATCGCCGTTTCCTGGGCGTGGGGCAGGTAGTTGAGCGTGGTGACGATGTTCCAGCGGTCCATCTGGCCCTGATTGATCTGCTGGGTGCCGTGATACAGGCCCGTCGTATCGCCCAGGCCGACCGTGTTGGCGGTGGCGAACAGGCGGAAATACGGATGGGGGCGGATGACGCGGTTCTGGTCCAGCAGCGTCAGGTGGCCTTCAATTTCCAGCACGCGCTGGATCACGAACATCACGTCGGGGCGGCCGGCATCATATTCGTCGAACACCAGGGCGCAGGGACGTTGCAGCGCCCAGGGTAGCAGGCCCTCGCGGAATTCCGTCACCTGCTTGCCGTCGCGCAGCACGATCGCGTCCTTGCCGATCAGGTCGATGCGCGAGATGTGGCTGTCGAGATTGATGCGGATGCACGGCCAGTTGAGGCGCGAGGCCACCTGCTCGATATGCGATGACTTGCCGGTGCCGTGATAGCCCTGGATCATGACGCGGCGGTTGAACGCGAAGCCGGCCAGGATCGCCAGCGTGGTGTCATGGTCGAAACGGTAGGTGGGGTCGGCATCCGGCACATGGTCGGTGCGGACCGAGAAGGCGGGAACTTGCAGGTCGCTGTCGATGCCGAATATTTCGCGGGCCGAAACCATCAGGTCGGGCGCGCCGGACAGGGCCGAGATCGGCGGCAGGGCCTCTCCGTTCTCGTCCACGGCGCCGGCTGTCAGGGTGGCAAGGTCATTCATTGGGGGTGCATCCGTCACGGCTGGTAGGTCCGGACACGCCACGATGTGGCGTTGTCCCGCATCCTGTTCTGGTCTCTGGCTTCCTGTCTTCGGCGCCCGGTTTCCGGTGCCTGACGCGTTCTTTCGACGTTTCCGGCACCACTATAGACGCTATCGCCGGCAAGGCCATGCCTACGCGGTACGTTCCAGATCGGCTTCGCGCGCCGAGGTCAGGTGGGCGCGCAGGGTGGTGTAGGCGACATTGATGCTTTTCAGCAGTTCTTCCGACTGGCGGTCGCCGCCATTGGCATCGGGGTGGTGCCGTCGCGCCAGATCCTTGTAGCGCATTTTCAGTGCGTCCATCGACAGCGGCCAGTCCAGGCCCATCATGTCCAGCGGCTGGCGCAGGGCCTCGGGCATCTCGGGGCGGGCCGGGGTGCCGGTCCGTGGGCCTGGACGGCGCGCGCCGTCCATCAGATCCATCGGGTCTATGAAATCGTCCGGGCCGAGGCGGCCGGCGCGCTGGCCCAGCCGCCAGGAAGGGCGGTTCCAGGAAACGTCATCGCGGATATGCGCCTCGATCTGGCCGGGCGACATGCCTTTGTAAAAATCCCACCGCGCGTTGTACTCGCGCACATGGGGCAGGCAGAACCAGAAATATTCGTTCAGCGCGTCGCGTGATTTCGGCGCGCGGTAGCCGGCGCTCTCGTCACAGCCGGCCATGTCGCAGCACCGGGCCGGCGCATCCGGATCGGGGTCGAAAGCCCGGTGACGTGTGTTCTTTCGGGTCATCATCTGGCGTTATGTGCGTTCGAACCGTATTCGTGCAAGAGCCAAGCGCGTCAGCAGCAAGAGGGAACGGGAACAGTGAACGGCACAGACCATCCGCATGTGGCACCTTCTCCGGCCGAGGAGAAGAGGGTGGACCGGATCGCCCGCGCGATCCGCACGCACCTGGCCCCAAGCCTGATCGAAATCGAGGACGATAGCGGCCGTCATGCCGGCCATTCCGGAATGCGCGGTGCCGCTGCCGGGGGCGAGACGCATTTCAATGTGCTGGTGGTGAGCGCGGCGTTCGACGGGCAGGCGCGAGTGCAGCGCTCCCGCCTGGTGCATGACCTGCTGGCGCCGGAATTCGCCTCGGGCCTGCATGCGCTGTCGCTGACATTGCGCACCCCCGCCGAGCAGGCCCGGATCGCCGGCGCATGAGCGGTGGCGGCACGCTTTCGCGCCGGCTGTTCCTGGCCGCGCCGCTGGCCGTCGCGGCCTGTCAGGCATCGCCGGGCGTCGTGGACGGGCATGACGTGGCGCGGGTCGAGCGGTATCTGAACACCACGCGCGGCCTGACCGCCAGTGTCGTCCAGACCTGGCCGGATGGCGGCATCGGGGAGGGCACGCTCTCCTACGATCCGGGCAATCTGCGCCTGGATTACCGGACGCCGCATACGATGCGGCTGGTTGCGGCGGGGGGGCACCTGGTGTTTCGCGACGCGCAGCGCCAGTCGGTGACGCGCATGAACCTCTCGCACCAGCCCCTGGGGCTGCTGCTGGCCACGCCGGTGCATCTGGGGGGGGCCGTGGAGGTCACCGCGATTCGGCACGGCACCAATGTGTTGCAGATTTCGATGGCCCGCAGTGACAACCCGTCGCAGGGACTGCTGACGCTGGGATTTGCCGATTTCGCCGGGCAGTTGTCGCTGGTGGCGATCGACCTGCTGGACGCGCGCCACAACAGCACGCGCCTGCATCTGACCGACGTGCGGACCGGCACGGACTTCCCCCCCGGTTTCTTCTCGCTGGACGCGCCGCTGTAATTAGCGCGTCCGGTCGGGGTCAGAGCGCGCTGATCGGGGTTGGGATGCTGCCGAAGAGCCCCTGCCATTCGGCGCGCAGGGCTTCATCCACCGTTGCCATGTCTACGGTGCGGCCCTGGGCGTGCAGGCTGGTGACGCCGTGCTCGCGGATGCCGCAGGGCACGATGCCCTCGAAATGGCTCAGGTCGGGCGCCACGTTCAGGGCCACGCCATGCCAGCAGGTCCAGCGCGTGACGCGCACCCCCAGGGCCGCGATCTTGCTTTCGGACCCGGTGAGGGGATCGACCACCCAGACGCCGATTCTGTCCGCGCGCCGTTCGCCCGTGATGTCGAAATGGCGCAATGTCCGGATCAGCCATTCCTCCAGCGCGTGGACATAGGCCCGCAGGTCGCGCGGGGGGACCGTGCCCTGCTGCCGGGTGAGGTCCAGCATCACATAGGCCACCCGTTGGCCCGGCCCGTGATAGGTCCATTGCCCGCCCCGGCCGGCGGCGTGGGTGGGGAAGCCGGACGGATTGAACAGATCCGCGTCCCTGGCCGACGTGCCGGCCGTGTAGGTGGGAGGATGTTCCAGCAGCCAGACCCGCTCGGGCAGGCTGCCGTCGCGGATTCCCGCCACCTGTCGCTCCATCCCGGCGATCGCGTCGGGGTAGGGAACCGGCACCCGGCTCGAATTCCACAGAATTGTCTTTTCGGTCATTGCCCCTCGAACCTGCATCGTCTATACGGCCTTCCGTCAACACGGTATCGCTCAGGCGGTAACCGATGTCACGGTGCGGTCGTGGCGGAATGGTAGACGCGCAAGCTTGAGGTGCTTGTGGGGGCAACCCCGTGGAAGTTCGAGTCTTCTCGACCGCACCAATCGACAGGCCGGCCAGCCCGGCTCGATTGGCTTTACGATGAAAATCAGAACGGAAAACAGGGCAAACGAAACGCTGGCTCCATTCGCCGGGGCCGTGTGCTCGCGCTGATTTTATGCCCGCACAGGTGATGCAATGGCTGCCCGCATGGGGTTTCCGCACGCATCGTCATCGGCATCCTTTTGACCCATCATGTTATTTTGCCCCACTTAAGTCATTTTTTTTTCCCGTTTATCGGTTAGAACGAATTGTGAGCGCGGTCGTTGTTTCATGCGCCGCGTACAGTCGTGACGTGTTCGAATGTTCTGATTTTCAACGATGGATCGAAGGTGACGCTTGTGATCAAACCCTTGCGAAAAGCCGTACTCCCGGTCGCCGGTCTCGGCACCCGTTTCCTCCCGGCGACCAAGGCCATGCCAAAGGAAATGCTGACGGTCGTCGACAAGCCGCTGATCCAATACGCCATCGACGAGGCCCGTGCCGCCGGAATCGAGGAGTTCTGCCTGATTACCGGACGGGGCAAGGACTCGCTGATCGATTATTTCGATGTCGCCTTCGAACTGGAGACGACGCTGCGCGAGCGCAACAAGCAGGATGCGCTGGACGCTCTCGCACCCAGCACCATCGAAGCCGGGGCGCTGATTGCCGTCCGCCAGCAGGAGCCGCTGGGCCTGGGCCATGCGATCTGGTGTGCCCGCAGTTTTATCGGTGACGACCCGTTTGCGATCCTGCTGCCCGACGATCTGGTGAAGAGCGATGTGGCGTGCCTGAAGCAGCTCGTTGAAACCTATAACCAGACCGGGGGGAATGTCGTCGCCGTCACCGAGGTGCCGCGCGAGCATACCAGCCGCTACGGTATCCTGAAGACCGGCAAGGACGATGGTCGTGTGGTCGAGGTGACGGGGTTGGTCGAGAAGCCCAAGCCCGAAGAAGCGCCGTCCAACCTTTCCATCATCGGGCGCTATGTCCTGACGGCCGACGTTATGCCGCATCTGTCCAAGCTGGAGCGTGGCGCGGGCGGTGAAGTGCAGTTGACCGACGCAATGGCCAAGACGATCGGGCATGTTCCGTTCCACGGGCTGCGCTATGAAGGGCAGCGTTTCGATTGCGGCAACAAGCTGGGCTATCTGGAAGCGCAGATCGCAATGTCGATCGACCGGCCGGATCTTGGGGATTCCGTGCGGGCGTTCCTGAAGAACTATACTGGCTGATGGAGGCGTTCGCGCACGGTTTTGATCCGACGAGCCTGCGCGAATACGACATAAGGGGGGTCGTGGGCGCGACCCTCGGTCCGCGCGACGCCTATGCGATTGGCCGGACCTTCGGCAGCGTGGTGGTCCGCGAGGGCGGTCGGACCGTCGCTGTCGGATATGATGGCCGATTATCCTCGCCCGAACTGGAGGCGGCCCTGGTCGATGGGGCCGTCGCTTCCGGGGTCGAGGTACTGCGTGTCGGTCGCGGGCCGACGCCGATGCTGTATTTCGCCTCCGCCAGCCTGAAGGCTGACGGGGCGGTCATGGTCACCGGCAGTCATAATCCGCCCGATCACAACGGATTCAAGATGATCCTGGGGGGGCAGTCCTTCTTCGGCTCCCGTATCGGCGAACTGGGCGACATGGCCGCGCGCGGCGACGTGGTGCCGGAGCGGGTCGGCAGCATGCGCGATGTCGATGTTCAGGCGGACTATGTCGAGCGGCTGGCGCGTGGCTGGGATGGCGGCGAGCGGCGGCTGAAAATCGTCTGGGACAACGGGAATGGTGCCGCTGGCGAGGTTCTGGCCGAACTGGTGCGGCATATTCCGGGTGAGCATACCATTCTGAACGGTGTGATCGACGGCCGTTTTCCGGCCCATCATCCCGACCCGACGATTCCCCGGAACCTGAGGCAACTGATTGCTGCGGTGCGGGATATCGGCGCCGATATCGGGATTGCCTTCGATGGCGATGCCGACCGGATCGGCGTGGTGGACGATCGGGGCGAAATCTGGTGGAGCGACCAGATTCTGGCCCTGCTGGCCCGTGACGTGCTGGAGGCACGGCCGGGCAGCATGATCATCGCCGATGTGAAGGCCAGTCAGGTTCTGTTCGATGAGGTGAGCCGGGCTGGTGGGCAGCCGATGATGTGGCGCAGTGGACATTCGCCCATCAAGTCGCGGATGGCGGAAACCGGTGCCCCGCTGGCCGGCGAGATGTCGGGCCATTTCTTCTTCGCCGACAGGTGGTACGGGTTCGATGATGGGCTGTATGCGGCGGTTCGCCTGCTTGGCGTTGTTGCCCGGATGAAGACGGCATTGTCGGCGGCGCATGACGCGCTGCCCAAGATGGTCAGTACGCCCGAATTGCGGTTCGATTGCGCCGATGCCCGCAAGTTTGTGGTGATCGAAGAAGTTGCGGCGCGACTGGCCGACGAAGGCGCCGACATGACGACGATCGACGGCGTGCGGGTGACTGGCGCGGATGGATGGTGGCTGCTGCGGGCCTCCAATACCCAGGCCATGCTGGTCGCGCGGGCGGAAAGCGCCAGTCCTGAGGGATTGGAACGGCTGAAGGCGGCCCTGACCGTGCAACTCGAACGGTCAGGCGTGGCGGCGCCCGATTTTTCCGGCGGGAGCCACTGAACCGGCCGTATGCGCTACGCGGCCTTTGAATATCCCGGATCAGGCTGGTATCCTGTTCTGCCATCTTTGCCGCCATGTGTTGCCTTCGGCCCGGATTGGCGGCTGGTTTCCGGAGATTCTTGCCGCATGGCCGATGCGCTGCCTTTCCGTTCTTTTCTGGAGCCTGGGCAGTTCGTCCGTCATCCCGATCATCCGGAATGGGGGCTGGGGCAGGTGCAGTCGGCCATTGCCCATCGGGTGACGGTCAATTTCGAGGATCAGGGCAAGATGCTGATCGATGCATCGGTCGTCATGCTGACGGTCGTTTCCTGAAGGGTTGGCATGGGTACGCCGTTCCTCGATTCTCTCGGTCGGAGCGTGACCTATCTGCGGGTTTCGGTCACTGACCGATGCGACATGCGCTGCGTGTACTGCATGTCCGAAACCATGTCGTTTCTGCCCAAGGCCGAGATCCTGACCTATGCGGAACTGGAGCGGCTTTGTGCCGCCTTTATCCGCAGCGGGGTGACGCGACTGCGCGTGACCGGGGGAGAGCCGCTGGTGCGGCGGGATGTCGGCGATTTTTTCCAGGCCATGGGGCAATGGCTGCACTGGCCCGGTGGGGATGGTCATCTGGACGAATTGACCGTCACGACCAATGGCTCGCGGTTGGCCGAGCATGCCGGGATGCTGGCCGGCGCGGGTGTACGGCGTGTTAATATCAGTCTCGACTCCCTTGATTCTGAAAAATTTCGTCGCATCACCCGACGCGGGTCTCTTGACCAGACCCTGGCGGGGGTGCGCGCGGCACGGCTGGCGGGGCTGGCGGTCCGCATCAATACCGTGGCGATGGCGGGGGTGAATGACGATGAATTCGACACGCTGCTGGCCTGGTGTGGTGAAATCGGTGCCGATCTCTGCCTGATCGAGACCATGCCGATGGGCGAGACAGGCGAGGATCGAACCGATCGCTATCTGCCACTCTCCGCCGTGCGGGCCGACCTGTCGCGGCGCTGGACGCTGGAGCCGTTGGCCGAGCGTACGGGCGGGCCGGCGCGCTATCTGCGCGTGCGCGAAACCGGGCGGAGGCTGGGGCTGATCACGCCCATGACCCATAATTTCTGCGAAAGCTGCAACCGGGTGCGTCTGTCCTGCACCGGCCAGCTTTATCCGTGTCTGGGGGATGAAGGGGCGACGGACCTGCGGCAACCCCTGCGGGAAGGGGCCAGCGATGCCGACCTGCTGCGCCTCGTGCAGTCGGCGATCCTGCGCAAGCCGAAGGGCCATGATTTCGTCATCGGGCGGCGTGCGGATGATCCCGCCGCCATGCGTCGGCATATGAGTGTGACCGGCGGATAGAAGGTTGTTTGCACGGGCGGCCAGCCGGATGAGGACATGCGCGGATTGAATTTATTATAAATTCAGTTTGTTATTCAATTTTCTTGATCGCATCCTCAAGCGAGATCGTGAAGGCGCCGGGCTGGAGTGGCTGGGGCTGGCTTGCCGCCGGTGCCCAGCCGGTCATGATGGCAACGCGCAGGGGAACGGACAGAAGGGCGTCGTCTGCCTCTGGCGTCAGGCTGGCGAGGGCGGCGGCGAACAGGGCGGGCGCGGGGATCTGGCGGCTGCGCAGTTTCAGGGCGTTGGTCTCGCCGGCGGCGCGCAGGTCGCGCAGCAGGGCCATGGGCGAGCGGTAGGCGAGCGTCAGTGTTTCCACATCCGCGACCGGCAGGGCGAAGCCTGCGCGCTGCAACAGGGAGGCACAGTCCTTCAGGTCGGGAAAGGGCGAGACCCTTGGGGCAGCGCCACCGGTGAGTGTGCATTCGGCCTCGGTCAGGGCGCGACGGAGGTCCGCCAGGGTCGGCAGGACGGGCACGCTGGCGAGGAACAGCCCGTCGGGCTTCAGCGCGTGGCGGATCTGCGCCAGCGCGCCGGGCAGGTCGTTGACCCAGTGCAGCGACAGGTTGGCGACCACCAGGTCGAAGGAGCCGGGGCCGAAGGGGAGCCATTCCTCGTCGGCGCACAGGACCGTACCACCATTGACCTGCGCCATCCTGGGCGACAGGTCGCAGGACACGACGCTCTCGATCCCGCGTGCGCGCAACAGGGGTGCGACCACGCCGCGACCGCCGATATCCAGCGCCGCGCTGAAGCGGTAGGTCGTGTCGTCCAGCCGGTCCAGCAGCCGGTCCGCGGCTTCCTGCAGGATCGGTGCGACCGCGTGCACCAGAGGGGCGGCGCGATCGCGATGACGGCGCACGGCGGCGCGGTCGAAAATCACGGGATCGTTCATGGCTCGCATGTGCCCTTCCGGATGGGCGATGCCAATGGCACCATTGCGTGATGGTTGGCACGACACGGGACGCGGGGGAAACACGATCGGCGCATGGCGAGGCGCGTGGTCTGCCACGGCGCATGGCGGCGCGTATGCTCGACCTTCTTCTGCCACCTGACTGCCCGGCCTGTCATCAGCCGGTCGATCGTGCCGGCCTGCTATGCGCCGACTGCTTCCGCGCCATGCGCTTTATCGCCGAGCCATGCTGCGCGCGATGTGGCCAGCCCTTTTCGGCGTCGGCTCCTGGCGGTGCCGGGCGTAGCTGTGCGCCGTGCCTGGACCATCCCCCGTCATGGCGGAACGGCCGGGCCGCCATGATCTATGACGAACGGTCGCGCGTGCTGATCCTGCGGCTGAAATATGCCGATCGTACCGATCTGGCGCCGCTGCTGGCCCGGCATATGGTGCGGGCCGGACGCGAGCTGCTGGCCGAAGCCGATCTGCTGGTGCCTGTGCCGCTGCACAGGGGACGGCTGTTCCGGCGCCGCTATAATCAGGCCGGGTTGCTGGCGGTGGCGATCGGGCGGATCGCGCATCTGCCGGTGGTGCCGGATGCCTTGCAGCGCGTGCGCGGGACGCCCGCGCTGGCCCGGCTGGGAGCGGCGGCGCGCCATGAGGTGCTGCGCGGGGCGATCGTCGCCCGCCCGTCGCGTCGGGAGCGGCTGGCAGGGCGGCGCGTCATCCTGGTCGATGACGTGATGACGACGGGAGCAACATTGGGCGCCTGTGCGCGGGCGGTGCTGGCGGCGGGAGCGGTTTCGGTGGACGTGCTGGTGGCGGCCCGTGCGTCCGATCCCGCGCGGATGGGATCGGACGGCGGGAGAACGACCGGCGCATGACGCGAACGGTATAGTGCCACGGCACAAATGCGCTATGTCTTCAGAATCGGTTACTTTTCTTTTTCGGGGGTCGGAATGCCCAGCATCGAAATCTATACCCAGCCAGGCTGCCCCTATTGCGTGCGCGCGGTGCGCCTGCTGCAACAGAAGGGCGTGCCATTCACTGAGATCCGCGCCCTGCACGGCACGCCCGAGCGGGCCGAGGCCCGCGAGCGTTCGGGCGGTCGGACGACGGTGCCGCAGATCTTCATCAACGGGCGGCATATCGGCGGCTGCGACGACCTGATGGCGCTGGAACGGCAGGGAGACCTTGATCCGCTGCTGCAGGCGGCCTGATCGGACACCGGGGGCGCGCGTGATCTGTTATCAGTTGCGATGTGACGCGGGGCATGAGTTCGAGGGCTGGTTTCCCGGCAGTGCCGCGTTCGACGATCAGGCGCGCCGCAACCTGCTCTCCTGCCCGCAATGCGGCACGTCGGACGTTGTGCGGGCGCTGATGGCGCCGGCCGTGCGGACCGCGCCGGCGCGCGTGCCGGAAACGGCGCGGCCGGCGCCTCCGGCCGGGGCTGCCATTCCGGCCGCGATGATGGCCGCGATGCAGCGCGTCCGGCAGTATGTCGAGGAACGATGTGAGAATGTGGGCGATAAATTCGCCGAGGAAGCGTTGAAGATCCATCAAGGAGATGGCGAACGGCGCGGCATTTACGGACGTGCATCGGAAGAGGATTGTGATCGCCTGGTCGAGGAGGGCGTGGAGATCATGGCCATACCGTGGGTCCCGCGTGCGGACGGTTGATCGGACGCTGGAAAGGGAGCCGGGCCCGGAGGCCGGAAGTCGAGGTGGAACGCATGCATGACAGAACAAGCCGACGGGCCGACATGACCCGCTTCCCGCAGGGGAAGCGCCGGGGCGTGCGGTCGCTGGCCGCCCTGGGCGCCATGATGGGAATGTTGGGCCTGCTGGCGGGCCATCCGCTTTCGCCGGCTGCGTCTGCGGCTGAGAGTGTCGCGGTGCGGGATCCCTCGCCCGTGCTGGGTCAATGGGTTACCCGCGAGCGCGACGGTGTCTTCGAGATCCGGGCCTGCGGCGGTGAACTCTGCGGTCGGCTGGTCGGCATGAGCTATACCGGTGAAATTCCGAAGGCCAAGGACGGGACATCGGAATGCGGCCTGCTGATGCTGACCGGATTCGTTCCCGATCCCGACGATGCCGGCCGCTGGAACGGGCATATCCTCGATCCGGACAGCGGGAAGGTCTACCAGGCCCAGATCTGGTCGCCGCGTGACGGCGTACTGAAACTCCGAGGCTATGTGGGCATTCCCCTGTTTGGCGAAACCCATACATGGACACGCTATGACGGCGCGATCGGAGCGCGCTGCCTGATGCAGTGAGCCGTCTCTTTCTCAACTGGATTCGTGAGCGACATGACCTCAATCATCTCACGACGCGGCCTGATGGCCGGGTTGGCCGCGTCGGGTATTCCTCTTGCGGCATCGTGGCCCGTCAGGGCCGCCATTCCGGCCAGGGCGCGGACATTGTGCTATATCGGCGGCTACAACAAACATGCGCCGCCTGGCGGGGCGGGGAACGGGCAGGGCATCGCGCTGTTCGAGATGAACCCCGCGACCGGCGCGCTGGCACCGATCTCGACCTTTACGGACATTGCCAGCCCGTCTTTCATCACGCTCTCCGCCGATAACCGTTTCCTGTACGCGCTGAGCGAGATCGACGATTTCAACGGACGGCATGATGGTAGCGTCACCGCGTTCGCGGTTGATCGGCTGTCGGGTGAACTGACCCGGCTCAATGTCGTATCCTCGGGTGGGGCGGTGCCGGCCCATCTCAGCGTCCATCATTCCGGCCGGTATGTCCTGGTGGCCAACTATGTCGGCGGCAGCGTGGGCGTGTTGCCCATCCGGCCGGATGGCAGCCTGGGCGAGCCGACGGACATCGTGAAGAATTCCGGTCCGCGCATGCCCGAACGGGCCGAGGACAACCCGCCCGGCAATTTCGCGGTCAGCGACCATTCGGGGCCGCATGTCCATATGGTGGCCAGCGACCAGTCGGGAAAATTCGTCCTGGCCTGCGATGCCGGGCTGGACCGGGTCTATGTCTGGACGCTGGATCTGGCGACGGGCAAGCTCAAACCGGCCGCGACGCCTTTCCTCTCCCTGATGCCGGGGTCGGCGCCACGCCATTTCTCCTTCAGCCATGACGGGCGGACGCTCTACATTCTGTGCGAACAGGATTCCAAGATCGTCGTCGCCAGCTTCGATCCCGCGACCGGCGTGATCACGCCGCAGCAGCGGGTCAGCACCGTCACATCCTATTTCCAGGGCAGCACGCTGGCGGCGGGAATCCTGTTGTCACCCAATGGACGATATGTGTACGCGTCGAACCGGCTGGGAGATTCCATGGCCGTTTTCCGTGTGGGTCCGGACGGATTGCTGACGCTGATCGACGAAGTGTGGATGCATGCGGATTATGGACGGGCCATGATGTTCGACCCGTCGGGCACGTTTCTGTTCTGTGCCAACCAGCGCAGCGATTCCGTCACGTCGTTCCGGGTCGATCCCGTAACCGGCGCGCTGGACTTCACCTGGCATTTCACCGCCGTGGGCAGCCCGACGACGTTCGCTTTCCTCCAGCTTTGACGGCTTATTCCGGCACGGCGAGGCTGGCGATGTAGTTGACACCGAGATCCCGGCTTTCGCGCCAGCCGCTGAGGCCGGGGGCCATGCCCGCGATGTCGGACACCCGCAATCCGGCCTGGCCGGCATAGGTGCCCAGTTCGGCCGGCGTGATGAATTTGCGCCATTCGTGCGTGCCGACCGGCAGCAGGCGCAGGATGTATTCCGCCCCGATCTTGGCCGTCGCCAGCGAGCGCAGCGTGCGGTTGAGGGTCGAGACGATGATGACGCCGCCGGGCTCGACCATGCCGGCCAGCAGACGCAGGAAGGCGGCGGGATCGGCGACGTGTTCGATGACTTCAAGCGCCGTGATCGCCTCGAAGCGCGTGCCCTCGGCATCCAGATCCTCGGCGCTGCCGGCGCGGTAGGCGAGCGGGCCCGCGCCCGGCGGCAGCGGATGGGCCAGCATATGCGCGCGGGCGGCCGCAATGGCGGCATCGGAAGCATCCAGGCCCAGCACATCGTAGCCCATGCGGGCCAGGCCCTCGCTGGCGAGGCCGGCGCCGCAGCCGATATCCAGCAGGCGCGTCACGGGCGCGAATTCCCCGGCGCGCGGGGCGGGGAGATGGCGCCGCGCCCAGTCCAGGCGCAGGCCGTTCATGGCATGCAGGGGCCGCATCGGGCCCGAAGGGTCCCACCAGCGATCGGCGAGGGCGCTGAAGCGGGCGATTTCGTCCGGAACGACGGACGGGCCGTCTAAATGGACCGAATCGTTGACCTGCATGGCGTCTGCACCTCTCCATCTGGCTTCTGCCGCTGGACGGCGCAGCGGCGGAAGGGTATGTGACGCGCCTTGCAGATAACCGCAATGCCCCGTCCGACACCCCTGAGGCACCGGATGGGCTGGAACGGCCCGCGCGCCGAACTGGAGAGCCCTTTCGATGTCCCGTCACACTCCGCGGATCGTCATGAAATTCGGTGGCACCTCTGTGGCCGATCTGGACCGAATTCGCGCGGTGGCGGAAAAAGTGCGCAAACAGGTCGAGGCGGGGTGCGAGGTCGCGGTGGTGGTCTCGGCCATGTCGGGCGTGACCAATCAGTTGGTCGGTTATTGCCAGGCATTGTCGCCGCTGCACGATGCGCGGGAATATGATGCCGTCGTCGCGACCGGCGAGCAGGTTACCA
Source organism: Gluconacetobacter sp. (assembly GCF_047721585.1). Classification (NCBI taxonomy): domain Bacteria; kingdom Pseudomonadati; phylum Pseudomonadota; class Alphaproteobacteria; order Acetobacterales; family Acetobacteraceae; genus Gluconacetobacter; species Gluconacetobacter sp. The sequence goes on along the minus strand of NZ_JBDNXE010000079.1, from coordinate 3,762 downwards.
GCGGCCTGCTGGCCATCGCGTTGCAGACCATCGGGGTCGAGGCCCGGTCGTGGCTGGGCTGGCAGATCCCGCTGCGCACCGATGCGGCGCATGGCAAGGCGCGTATCGCCTCGATCGACGGTGAGGCGCTGGTGGCGCGCATGCAGGCCGGCCAGGTGCCGGTCATTGCCGGCTTCCAGGGGGTTGCCGCCGATGGGCGGATCACGACGCTGGGGCGCGGCGGGTCGGATACCTCGGCCGTCGCCATCGCGGCCGCCATCGGGGCGGACCGGTGTGACATCTATACCGATGTCGATGGAATCTACACCACGGACCCGCGCATTGTTGCGAGGGCGCGGAAGCTGGATAAGATCACCTACGAGGAAATGCTGGAACTGGCGTCGGTCGGTGCCAAGGTGTTGCAGACCCGCAGCGTCGAACTGGCAATGAAGGAACGGGTGCGCGTGCAGGTGTTGTCGAGCTTCGTCGATGGCCCCGCCCCGTCGGAAGACAACCTGCCCGGATCATTAGTGGTGGATGAGGACGAGATCGTGGAAAAGGAACTGGTCGCCGGCATTGCCTATTCGCGCGACGAAGCGAAGCTGTCGGTGCGGCGGATCCCGGACCGGCCCGGAATCGCGGCCGCGATCTTCGGCCCGCTGACGGCGGCGAACGTGAATGTCGACATGATCGTGCAGAGCACCGGCGCCGACGGCCTGACGAACATGACCTTCACCACGTCGAAGAGCGATCTGGCGCGGGCCATCCAGTCGCTGGAAGCCGCGCGGGATGTCATCCAGTATGGCGAACTGGTGACGGATGACGACGTGGTGAAGATCAGTGTGGTCGGGATCGGCATGCGTTCGCATGCCGGGGTGGCCAACCTGATGTTCCGCACCCTGTCCGACCGCAACATCAATATCCAGGTCATCTCGACCAGCGAGATCAAGGTCTCGGTGCTGATCGCGTCGGAATATACCGAACTGGCCGTGCGGGCGCTGCATACGGCCTACGGCCTCGACGCGGCGGCCTGATGGCGATGGAAACCCTCGTGACGCAATCGCCGGGCGACGCCACGGAACGGGCGGCCGCCCGCGCCCGCCTGGACCGACTGTGGGCAGCCGGCACGGCCTTCCTCGGGAGCGAGGTCGCGATCATGGCCGGTGCCATGTCGTGGGTCAGCGAGCGGCATCTGGTCTCGGCCATTTCCAATGCCGGCGGGTTCGGCGTGCTGGCCTGCGGTGCGATGGAGCCCGATCGGCTCGCCGAGGAAATCGCGGCGACACAGGCGCTGACCAGCCGCCCGTTCGGCGTCAACCTGATTACGATGCATCCGCGTCTGGACGATCTGGTCCGGGTCTGTCTGGCGGCAGGGGTGTCGCATGTGGTGCTGGCGGGAGGCATTCCGCCGGGGCCGGCGATCCGCGCGCTGAAAGACGGGGGCGCGAAAGTCATTGCCTTCACGCCGGCGCTGGTGCTGGCCAAGCGGCTGGTCCGCATGGGCGTCGATGCGCTGGTGATCGAAGGCGCCGAGGCCGGCGGGCATGTCGGGCCGGTCTCGCTGACCGTGCTGGCGCAGGAAGTGCTGCCGCACATTCGCTCGGTCCCGGTGTTCGTGGCCGGTGGACTGGGGCGGGGTGAGGCCATTCTGTCCTATCTGGAGCAGGGGGCGGCCGGCGCACAGCTCGGCACCCGTTTCGCCGCGTCGGCGGAAAGCATCGCCCATGAACGCTTCAAGGCCGCCTTCGTCCGTGCCAACGCGCGGGACGCGGTGACATCGGTGCAGTTGGACGAGCGTTTTCCCGTCATTCCCGTGCGCGGACTGTCGAACGAGGGGGGGCGGGCGTTCCTGCGCCATCAGGCCGAAACGATCCGCCGCTATCTGGAGGGCGACCTGACGAAAGAGGCCGCCCAGCTCGACATTGAACATTTCTGGGCCGGTTCGCTGCGCCGGGCGGTGATCGAGGGCGATGTGGAAAACGGTTCGGTCATGGCGGGGCAGTCGGTTGGAATGATTACCTCGGTCCAGCCGGTTGCCGACATTATTGCCGAACTGGTTGAGCAGGCCGTCGATGCCCTCGTTCGGCGTGACAGGGTAACGGGTGAGTCGTGAGTGGTGAGGACAGCCGGACGACGCTGAACGATTCCGGCGCGCGGGCCTCGGCAGGCGCCGGGAATGTCGGCCCGACGCTGCGGGCACGGCGCGAGCAGCTTGGCTGGGCGTTGCCCGATGTGGCGGCCTGGCTGCGGATACGGCTGTCCTTTCTCGAAGCGATGGAAGACGACCGGGTGAAGGACCTGCCGGGGAACGTCTATACGCTCGGCTTTCTGCGCACCTATGCCCAGGCGCTCGGCCTTGATGCCGAGGCGCTGGTCGCGCGTTTTAAAAGCGAAGCGCGGGGTACAATCGACTGCAAGCCCGAATTGTCCTTTCCGGCTCCGGCCGCCAGCGGTGCGATGCCGGTTGGCGTCATGGTGCTGCTGGGAGGGGTGATCATCGTGCTGGCCTATGTCGGCTGGTACCGCATGACGGGTGGCCAGTCCGCGCCGCCGCAACCCGTTCCTTCCGTTTTTTCGGCCATTCCGGGCATGACGCGCCAGGCGGCGACTTCGCCGCAGGTGGCGTCGGTCCTGCCGCCGGAACGGGCGCCCATTCCGCCACGGCCGCTGACGGGAGCGGAGAAATCGGCGATCACCGATGGGGATCTCCCCGCGGAACCCACGCCGGTGCCGGGGAGCCATGCCGAGCCGGGCGCACCGGCCGCAACGCCCGGCGGCCCGGATGATGCCGCGGCGCCTGCCGGTACGGCGGCGGTGGCGCAGCCGGTGGCTCCGGGCACGGCCCCGGCGCCCGTTCCTGCGGCTCCGGCAGCGGGAACGGCGCCTGGCCAGATCGTTCTGACGGCCTCGGCCCAGACATGGGTGCAGGTCAGGGTTGCTGGCGGGTCCGTGATCTATGACCATATCCTGCAGGCAGGCGAGAGCTGGTCCGTGCCGCAGGACAAGACCGATCTTCTGCTGACGGTGGGGAATGCCGGGGGGCTGGTGGTCAGCGCCGATGGCGTGACGACGCAGCCACTGGGCCGGAATGGCGCGGTGCGGCGCAACCTGCCGCTGACGCGCGATGCCGTCCGCAGCGGCGCGATCGTGGCGTCGGTGCCGGCTCCGGCGGCGCAGCCGGCAAAATCCGCGCCGCCTCAGCCGGCTGAAAGTGCTGTGAAGCCGCAGGCGCCCAAGCCGCCGCCAGCGGCCGGCGGACAGTGAAAGGGCCGGGAGCGGTCGCGTCCGGTCTGGCCAAATGGACCGGTTTTTGGCAGGAAGCATGCACGGAAAGGCGGCGCGCCGTCATGCCGGCGGATAGAACAATGTTATCATCGCCTCATCCGGAGGGCAGACAATGAGCAGCTATCGTCCCTATCAGTATATCGAACGGCGCAAGTCGCGGCAGATCCACGTAGGCAAGGTGGCGGTGGGCGGCGACGCGCCGATTTCCGTCCAGACCATGACCAACACGCTGACGACCGACGCCGAGGCGACGATCGCGCAGATCCGGCGGGCGGAGCTGGCGGGCGTCGATATCGTCCGCGTGTCGTGCCCCGATGAGGAAAGCACCGCCGCGCTGGCCGAGATCGTGCGCGAGGTGAATGTACCGATCGTTGCCGACATCCATTTTCACTACAAGCGCGCGATCGAGGCCGCGCCCGCCGCCCCCCCCCGCCATCCCATCAAAACGGGCCAAAAAAGCCGCCCCCCACCCCGGCGCCGACAGGGGACGGCGGCCCA
>NZ_JBDNXE010000078.1:1357-19178 GCF_047721585.1 Gluconacetobacter sp. | reverse complement strand
TCGACCAGCGCCGCCTTGATCCCGGACGTTCCCGCATCAATGCCGATATACATCGCCCTGCTCCCTGTCGGTGCGCACGGCCCGACAATAGCCCAGCCACGCGCCCTGCCACAAAGGCCGGGAAACACCCTTCCGAATCAGAGAGATCGAAAAACCATTCCCCATACGCGTCAGGGCGCGCCATACCCCATGCCGCCAGACAGGTACGGGCCGCTCGCATGACGACCATGGCCCCTGCCTTCCTGCGCTCCGCACGCCGCCACCAGCAGCAGCAACGCCAGCACCATCATCCGCGCTCCCCACCGCATCTCAGGCCCTTCCCCACATCCGCTCACCACAAAAGGCATGGAACGGGCATGACGGCCATTATGGTCACGCTGCCGGCCACCCTCCGTCAGGACGCATAAAGACCCGTTTCACAGGTCCAACTGTCATGTCGGCGCCGCCACCGGTGCAGGCGCCTCACGGACGGAAGGCAATGTCTCGTCGAGATCGAAGCCAAGCGTACGAAGGCGCGTATCGGCCGCAACCCTGCGTCGGCCAAACCAGAGAATGAGCCCCGTCACCAGCACGCCGATCGTGCCCAGATCGAGGCATACCCAGAGGATCTTCAGCGGCATTCCGCCATAATCGCCGAAATGCAGCGGGCGGGAAATCTCCAACGCCCGCAGATACCATGGCATCGGCACCGCAGCCGTCACCCCGCCCGTGCGCGCATCAACCAGAACGGGCGTGAACAGCCGCCCCGTCAACGGGGTCTTTCCCTTCGTCCAGACGAGATAATGATAGGGCGAACCGAAACGCGAGCCGGGAAAGACGGCGCTCATCACGCGCATGCCCGGCACCGTCTCCTGTACGGCCTGAAACGCCGCATCCAGCGATGTCAGGTCCTGCACGGCCGGCACCGGCCGCCCCTGCCATGGCAGCAGCAGCGTGCGGGCGGTCGAAACCTGCCACATGGCAAAAAGCGGCTGCGACAATTCGTTCATCGCGCCGGTCAGTCCCACCACACCCATCCAGACGGTCAGGACGATCCCCAGCAGGTTATGCAGATCCAGCCACCGCAATCGCGCCGCCCGACCGGTCCTGACGGCACCGAACCGCAGCCGCTTCATGAACGGCCCATAGAGAACCACGCCCGAGACGATCGCCAGCACGAAAAACAGCCCCATAAGGCCCAGGAACAACGTGCCTGCCAGACCGGCGAACAGGTCCTTGTGCAGATGCAGCATCAACGGCAGAAAACCGACGGCCCGCCCGGCAGGCGCCGCGTCATCGCGCAAGATGACACCGGTATGGGCATCGAATTTCAACACATGCCCCGTCGCCGGGTCGCTGTTGTACCGATCCCACGACGGTGCCATCCCAACCAGGATCTGCGGCTCATCGTCATCGACGAAAACGGAGGTCGCCACCTGCCCCGGATAATGCTGGCGGGCCACCGCCAGCACCCTGTCAAGGCTGACACGCGGCGCGTCGGCCGCCACCTGCGCATAGGGTGCCGAATCATCCAGCCAGTCACCGATCTCGTCCTGAAACACGAGCGGCAGACCGGTGAGGCAAATGACCAGCAGGAAAAGCGTGCTGATCAGGCTCGTCCATTTATGAACCGCAAACCAGCGACGAAGCACAGAGGCGCTCATGTTATTCCCTTCTGCCGTAGCGGGACGAATGACCGAAGCGGCACGCACCGTTCACTACCCCACACGCCGGAACAGATTCCAACATTTTACCATCTATATTGCAGAGATCCCATGAAATTTCGCCGCAACCCATAATAGCACCCAAGATTCACACAGGAGGCGATATATCTCCGGTCACCAATATTTGATATATTAAACTGGGCACTCAACCCATGCAGCGACGGAATCCGTGCGCCCAGGTCGTAATGCAGATCCATATCGAACAGCAGCACACCGGGAACATGATACTGGTTCGCGTAATTGGCGAATGAAATGCCCTGGTAACGAAGTCCACCGCCAAACCCGAACCCTTCCAGCCTCCCCTGGCGCACGGTATAGTCCGCCCAGGCCGATGCCGTCTGGCGCGGAATCCCCGGCAGGGCTCCACCCCGATAGCCATTGATCTTACGGGTGATTTTCTGGTCCACATAACCATACGACGCCACGACACGCAGCGACCGACCGATCGCATAATGCGCTTCGACTTCCGCCCCGCGCGAACGGACGGCGCCGGCGGCGATGGCAAAATTGGTATGGACCGGATCGGCCGTCACCACGTTCTGTTCCTTGAGATCGTACAGGGCGAGCGTCAGGAAACCGTCTATTTTCCGCGGCTGGTATTTGATGCCGACTTCCACCTGCTGGCCCCTGGTGGGTGCCAGCGGCGCACCGGTAAAGGTCGTCGCGACCTGCGGCATGAACGAGGTCGAGTAATTCGCGTACGGCGAGATCCCGAACGGCAGCCGATAAATCGCCCCGATGCGTCCGGTCACGGCCCCCTGGGACTGGCGGGTCGTCGTGGATTTCAGCCTGTTGCGGGTCTGTTCATCGAACAGATCGCCCCGCACGCCGCCGATCACGCTCAGATTTTCCCACTTCATTTCCTGCTGGACATAGAACCCGACCTGATCGTTCGTGGTATGGGCGTTGGCGATCGCCGGCACGGTACCCGAAAAGCCGCTATAAACCGGGTGGAAAATATTCAGTTCGGCGGCTTTCAGGTAACCGTACCAGTCCTGCTGGGCTAATGTCGCATGCTGGTAATCGATACCGGCCAGCGTCACATGCCTGACCGGACCCGTCCGATAGTCCGCCTGCAACTGGTTATCGAGCGCGATCGTGTTCAGCGTCTCGCGCGCCATATATCCATCACGCGTGACGTCCTGCAGATTCGGCGCCAAGGCATCGGACGTGACACCGTTATAGTTGGCATCCAGAAACTGGTACCGAAAATTCTGCCGGAATTTCAGCCAGGACAAAAACTGGTGTTCGAACGCATACCCGACGGAAAACTGGTTGCGCCGCAAGCGGTCAAAGCCCGGCTCGCCCAGATAGGTGCTCGTGGCGATACGCCCGTACGGGTTCCGCAGCAAAGTCCCCTTGTAGGGCAACTGGTTGTAGAATCCGCCTTCCGGGTCCGCCTGATAGCTGGCGAGAAACGTTACCGAGGTCGCCGGATCGATCCGCCACCTGATCGACGGGGCGATCAGAAAGCGTCTCAACGTGGTATGGTCGACCTGGGTACCCGTATTACGGAACAGGCCCACAACCCGATAGGCCACCGATCCCGACGCATTCAGCCGGTCGCCGACATCGACCCCGGCCTGAAAACGCCCCCATGATCCGCCCGTCAGCCTGACTTCATGCAGCGGCGTATCGGTCGGGGTCTTGCTTGTCAGGGTCACCAGCCCGCCGGGCGACGCCTGCCCGTACACGACGGAATCCGGTCCCTTGATGACATCGAGCGATTGCAGCGCATAGGCATCGAACTGCGGCGTCGCCCAGGTGCCCGCCTGCAATCGCAGCCCGTCGAGATACTCGTTGGGATTGAACCCGCGCACAAAGATCTGACCGGTCTCGATGCGATTGTCGTCGCCCCCGACTTCCGCCGTGACGCCAGGCATGTAGCGCAGGGCTTCCGGCACCGACTGCGCAGCCTGAAGGTCCATCTGCGTACGATCGACCGAGGAAATGGACTGGGGGTTCTCACCCAGCGCCGTCGGCACCTTGGTTCCGCCGATAACCCGCCTTTCGAGGCCCTGCGCAGCCGGAGCATCGGCTCGATCATAGGGATACAGGCCGGCCTGCACGGGCGCCTTGCCCTGCACCCGCACCGGCCCCAGCATGATCGCAGCACCCTTGTCGTCAGGCGCGACGATGATCGTCCTGCCATCCCGCAGGCGCCACGATAGGCCGCTCCCCGCCAGAAGCCGCGCCAAAGCCTGGCTGACCGTCGATACCCCGGACAAGCCGACAGTCCTTTTTCCGGCGACGGCGGCGGAAGGAAAGAAGATATGCATGCCGCTCTGGTCGGCCGCCCGCGTCAGCGCATGATCCAGGTCGCCTGCCGGAATATCGAACCGCACGCCCTGCTCGGCAATCGTCTGTGCCGCCGCGGCCCTCATCCCCATGACGGACGACATCACCCCGGCCATGAGTACCAGTCGCCGCGCCACCCTTGTTCGAATCATGCGTCCTCACCCTGAAATTGACGCCCTCAGTCCGCCACCCGGCCCGAAACGCGACTACCTCTCAATTTCAAGGACGCTCCCGCCACGCGAGCTTGCAGCGCACCACGGAAAAAAATCGGCCCCAAAAATCGGCCAGAGTGAAAAACAATATGAAAAAACAAAGAGATCAGTGAATGACAAGCAGCCAGGGCAATCGGATGACTCGCACACCGGTCGAGGACGAAAGCGCGGCCAGAAGGGCGTCATTGTCATCCAGGTCGAACACACCGGTCACTTTCAGCGCCCGCAGCGCCGCACCTCTCACCAGCACCCGGCCATGACGATAGCGCTCCAGTTCCGCCGCGACCTGTGCCAGGGGCTGCCGGTTGAAAATCAGCTTTCCACGGGTCCAGGATGTCAGGGTCTCCGCATCCACCGCCTCTGGCGCGCTCAGGATTCCCCCGCCGTAACGCACTTCCTGCCCGGCGGAAATCTGCTGCGCGCGTGCCCCCGCCCTCACCGCGACGCGACCTTCGACGACCGAAACCAGCGTGACCTCTCCGTCGCGCCGCACCCGATAGCGGGTCCCGAGCGCCTCGGCCTCTCCCGCCCCGGAATGGACCACGAACGGGCGCGCCGCATCCCGCGCGACATCGAACAGCGCCTCACCATCATGCAGGACCACGCGCCGCCTCTCCGCCGTAAACGCCACCGACAGCGCCGTCGCCGTATTCAGCCAGACATGCGACCCGTCATCCAGACGCACCAGCCGGCGCTCGCCGACACCTGTATGATAAGTCGCCACCAGGGATGTGACGGACGACACGATGGCCGGCCCAGCCAGCCACGCCACCCCGCTGCCCGCCAGGGCGGCACCAAAGGCGCGCCGGCCGAAGCGGCGCGCCCGCTGCCGATAGGGTGGCGATGCCAGCGCCATGCCCATGGTCCGATAGTCGGTCGCGACCGACGTCCCGCCAATCGCGCCGAACAAGGCTTCCGCCTGGCGCGCCGCATCCTCATGGGCCGGAGACCGCGCGCGCCAGGCGCCATAGGCCCGCCGGTCCTCTCCGGTCGCCCGGCCGGACCGAAGCGTCGTCAGCCATGCGATCGCCTCATCGCTTAGGGCGATGCTGCGCGGCATGCGGCCGGGTGCAGCACCCCGCCCGCTCTCAGCCATGCGGCCCGCATGGCGTCGCGCCGGATGACGGCCATTCCATCGCCCTGCCCCCCTCGATATGTCCGATCCCGAACCGTCTCATAAACCCCAACCCGTCTCATAAACCAAGGACGACCGGGAAAGAGGACAATGACAGTCGGCCGGGCAGAATTATTCGTCACCCCACTCCGCGCGATCCCGACAATGACGAACGGCCTGCATGATATATTTTCCCACCATGCTCTCGCTGACGCCAAGCCGGGCGGCGATCTCGGCATAAGACAATCCGTCCACCCGCAGCATCATCAAGGCCAACCGCGCCTTGACCGGCAATTCCAGCAAGGCCGCATCCAGCCGTGTCAGATGGTCCCGATCGATCGCCAGCCGCTCCTGCGACGGCGCATGATCCACGATGCCCTTATCCGGCTCCTCGTCCGAGAACCACCCGGCGCGGCGCACGGAACGCCGATGCGCATCCAGCACCAGATTCCCGGCCACCCGAAAGATATAGGCCCTGTCGTTTTCGATCGCCTGATCCTGCACCCGCGAAAGGCGAACCCACGTATCCTGCGCCAGATCGGCGGCGTCGTTCATATCCCCGGTACGATGGAAGAGAAAACGCAGCAGGTCCTGATAATGCCGCTGGAAACTGCCGGCCAGGCGCGCCCTTTTTCCCCGCTCTGCCATTCTGATCACCATGACATGCGAACCCGCGCCGCCGCCGCAATGTGGAAGTCGATGTTGAGAACAATTCTCACCATACACTCATACGCGCCTGCCCCACGCACCGCAAGCCGCCCGTTCCATCCACAGACACCCCCAAACTCACCTGTTCATCGGGCACCCATCGCACCGGCACCGACCCGCCCTGGCCTGCCAACCTGATCAAGGCCCGATCAAGCGGGACCGAGGCAACGTCGCAGACCCAGTCTGGACGTGCCGACAGGGTCGCGCCCAGCGTGTGTTGCCAAGCATCGAACCCCAGGAACCGCCTGCGTCATCTGCGCGCGGCTCGTGCTCCGCTCCAGCCGGATAAACGCCCCCCTCGGATGCTGGCATCGTTGCGATCACCTCCGGCAGTTCCGCCAGCAATTCCGCCTCGCTCCGCCCCACGACCGAAGCCCACCACGCCAGCGAAGAGGCGGCCGAGAGCGTCACCCCCATCTGATGCCACATCCCCGGCACGGCATGGCAGAAGGCATGGATCGCCGCCCCACATCCAGCCACAACGTGCCCGAAGCGTCGGACATCTCCTCGATCATCTCGCCGGTCAGCCAATAGCGCAGCCACGCCTTGGGCAGCAGCACATGCCGCGTGGCGCGAAAGACCTCCGGCTCATGCCGCGCCACCCACAGCAGCTTCGGCCCGGTAAAGCCGGGCATGGCGATATTCCCGGTCACCGCCCGACTGTCGGGAAAACGCTGTTCGAACACCGCGCATTCCGCGCTGGCCCGCACATCGTTCCACAGGATGCAGGGCCGCAGCACCCGCCCGTCTCCATCCAGCAGCACCGCCCCATGCTGCTGCCCCGACAGGCCGATCCCCCGCACCGCCGCCACCGCACGCGGATGGCTGTCGCGCAGGGCGTCGATCGCGGCAAGCAGGGCACACCACCAGGCTTCCGGGTCCTGCTCGCTCCAGCCCACATGCGGCGACTGGCTGGTCAGCGGCTCGGTTCGGGTGGCCAGCACACGCTGGTCCTCATCGACCAGCGCCGCCTTGATCCCGGACGTTCCCGCATCAATGCCGATATACATCGCCCTGCTCCCTGTCGGTGCGCACGGCCCGACAATAGCCCAGCCACGCGCCCTGCCACAAAGGCCGGGAAACACCCTTCCGAATCAGAGAGATCGAAAAACCATTCCCCATACGCGTCAGGGCGCGCCATACCCCATGCCGCCAGACAGGTACGGGCCGCTCGCATGACGACCATGGCCCCTGCCTTCCTGCGCTCCGCACGCCGCCACCAGCAGCAGCAACGCCAGCACCATCATCCGCGCTCCCCACCGCATCTCAGGCCCTTCCCCACATCCGCTCACCACAAAAGGCATGGAACGGGCATGACGGCCATTATGGTCACGCTGCCGGCCACCCTCCGTCAGGACGCATAAAGACCCGTTTCACAGGTCCAACTGTCATGTCGGCGCCGCCACCGGTGCAGGCGCCTCACGGACGGAAGGCAATGTCTCGTCGAGATCGAAGCCAAGCGTACGAAGGCGCGTATCGGCCGCAACCCTGCGTCGGCCAAACCAGAGAATGAGCCCCGTCACCAGCACGCCGATCGTGCCCAGATCGAGGCATACCCAGAGGATCTTCAGCGGCATTCCGCCATAATCGCCGAAATGCAGCGGGCGGGAAATCTCCAACGCCCGCAGATACCATGGCATCGGCACCGCAGCCGTCACCCCGCCCGTGCGCGCATCAACCAGAACGGGCGTGAACAGCCGCCCCGTCAACGGGGTCTTTCCCTTCGTCCAGACGAGATAATGATAGGGCGAACCGAAACGCGAGCCGGGAAAGACGGCGCTCATCACGCGCATGCCCGGCACCGTCTCCTGTACGGCCTGAAACGCCGCATCCAGCGATGTCAGGTCCTGCACGGCCGGCACCGGCCGCCCCTGCCATGGCAGCAGCAGCGTGCGGGCGGTCGAAACCTGCCACATGGCAAAAAGCGGCTGCGACAATTCGTTCATCGCGCCGGTCAGTCCCACCACACCCATCCAGACGGTCAGGACGATCCCCAGCAGGTTATGCAGATCCAGCCACCGCAATCGCGCCGCCCGACCGGTCCTGACGGCACCGAACCGCAGCCGCTTCATGAACGGCCCATAGAGAACCACGCCCGAGACGATCGCCAGCACGAAAAACAGCCCCATAAGGCCCAGGAACAACGTGCCTGCCAGACCGGCGAACAGGTCCTTGTGCAGATGCAGCATCAACGGCAGAAAACCGACGGCCCGCCCGGCAGGCGCCGCGTCATCGCGCAAGATGACACCGGTATGGGCATCGAATTTCAACACATGCCCCGTCGCCGGGTCGCTGTTGTACCGATCCCACGACGGTGCCATCCCAACCAGGATCTGCGGCTCATCGTCATCGACGAAAACGGAGGTCGCCACCTGCCCCGGATAATGCTGGCGGGCCACCGCCAGCACCCTGTCAAGGCTGACACGCGGCGCGTCGGCCGCCACCTGCGCATAGGGTGCCGAATCATCCAGCCAGTCACCGATCTCGTCCTGAAACACGAGCGGCAGACCGGTGAGGCAAATGACCAGCAGGAAAAGCGTGCTGATCAGGCTCGTCCATTTATGAACCGCAAACCAGCGACGAAGCACAGAGGCGCTCATGTTATTCCCTTCTGCCGTAGCGGGACGAATGACCGAAGCGGCACGCACCGTTCACTACCCCACACGCCGGAACAGATTCCAACATTTTACCATCTATATTGCAGAGATCCCATGAAATTTCGCCGCAACCCATAATAGCACCCAAGATTCACACAGGAGGCGATATATCTCCGGTCACCAATATTTGATATATTAAACTGGGCACTCAACCCATGCAGCGACGGAATCCGTGCGCCCAGGTCGTAATGCAGATCCATATCGAACAGCAGCACACCGGGAACATGATACTGGTTCGCGTAATTGGCGAATGAAATGCCCTGGTAACGAAGTCCACCGCCAAACCCGAACCCTTCCAGCCTCCCCTGGCGCACGGTATAGTCCGCCCAGGCCGATGCCGTCTGGCGCGGAATCCCCGGCAGGGCTCCACCCCGATAGCCATTGATCTTACGGGTGATTTTCTGGTCCACATAACCATACGACGCCACGACACGCAGCGACCGACCGATCGCATAATGCGCTTCGACTTCCGCCCCGCGCGAACGGACGGCGCCGGCGGCGATGGCAAAATTGGTATGGACCGGATCGGCCGTCACCACGTTCTGTTCCTTGAGATCGTACAGGGCGAGCGTCAGGAAACCGTCTATTTTCCGCGGCTGGTATTTGATGCCGACTTCCACCTGCTGGCCCCTGGTGGGTGCCAGCGGCGCACCGGTAAAGGTCGTCGCGACCTGCGGCATGAACGAGGTCGAGTAATTCGCGTACGGCGAGATCCCGAACGGCAGCCGATAAATCGCCCCGATGCGTCCGGTCACGGCCCCCTGGGACTGGCGGGTCGTCGTGGATTTCAGCCTGTTGCGGGTCTGTTCATCGAACAGATCGCCCCGCACGCCGCCGATCACGCTCAGATTTTCCCACTTCATTTCCTGCTGGACATAGAACCCGACCTGATCGTTCGTGGTATGGGCGTTGGCGATCGCCGGCACGGTACCCGAAAAGCCGCTATAAACCGGGTGGAAAATATTCAGTTCGGCGGCTTTCAGGTAACCGTACCAGTCCTGCTGGGCTAATGTCGCATGCTGGTAATCGATACCGGCCAGCGTCACATGCCTGACCGGACCCGTCCGATAGTCCGCCTGCAACTGGTTATCGAGCGCGATCGTGTTCAGCGTCTCGCGCGCCATATATCCATCACGCGTGACGTCCTGCAGATTCGGCGCCAAGGCATCGGACGTGACACCGTTATAGTTGGCATCCAGAAACTGGTACCGAAAATTCTGCCGGAATTTCAGCCAGGACAAAAACTGGTGTTCGAACGCATACCCGACGGAAAACTGGTTGCGCCGCAAGCGGTCAAAGCCCGGCTCGCCCAGATAGGTGCTCGTGGCGATACGCCCGTACGGGTTCCGCAGCAAAGTCCCCTTGTAGGGCAACTGGTTGTAGAATCCGCCTTCCGGGTCCGCCTGATAGCTGGCGAGAAACGTTACCGAGGTCGCCGGATCGATCCGCCACCTGATCGACGGGGCGATCAGAAAGCGTCTCAACGTGGTATGGTCGACCTGGGTACCCGTATTACGGAACAGGCCCACAACCCGATAGGCCACCGATCCCGACGCATTCAGCCGGTCGCCGACATCGACCCCGGCCTGAAAACGCCCCCATGATCCGCCCGTCAGCCTGACTTCATGCAGCGGCGTATCGGTCGGGGTCTTGCTTGTCAGGGTCACCAGCCCGCCGGGCGACGCCTGCCCGTACACGACGGAATCCGGTCCCTTGATGACATCGAGCGATTGCAGCGCATAGGCATCGAACTGCGGCGTCGCCCAGGTGCCCGCCTGCAATCGCAGCCCGTCGAGATACTCGTTGGGATTGAACCCGCGCACAAAGATCTGACCGGTCTCGATGCGATTGTCGTCGCCCCCGACTTCCGCCGTGACGCCAGGCATGTAGCGCAGGGCTTCCGGCACCGACTGCGCAGCCTGAAGGTCCATCTGCGTACGATCGACCGAGGAAATGGACTGGGGGTTCTCACCCAGCGCCGTCGGCACCTTGGTTCCGCCGATAACCCGCCTTTCGAGGCCCTGCGCAGCCGGAGCATCGGCTCGATCATAGGGATACAGGCCGGCCTGCACGGGCGCCTTGCCCTGCACCCGCACCGGCCCCAGCATGATCGCAGCACCCTTGTCGTCAGGCGCGACGATGATCGTCCTGCCATCCCGCAGGCGCCACGATAGGCCGCTCCCCGCCAGAAGCCGCGCCAAAGCCTGGCTGACCGTCGATACCCCGGACAAGCCGACAGTCCTTTTTCCGGCGACGGCGGCGGAAGGAAAGAAGATATGCATGCCGCTCTGGTCGGCCGCCCGCGTCAGCGCATGATCCAGGTCGCCTGCCGGAATATCGAACCGCACGCCCTGCTCGGCAATCGTCTGTGCCGCCGCGGCCCTCATCCCCATGACGGACGACATCACCCCGGCCATGAGTACCAGTCGCCGCGCCACCCTTGTTCGAATCATGCGTCCTCACCCTGAAATTGACGCCCTCAGTCCGCCACCCGGCCCGAAACGCGACTACCTCTCAATTTCAAGGACGCTCCCGCCACGCGAGCTTGCAGCGCACCACGGAAAAAAATCGGCCCCAAAAATCGGCCAGAGTGAAAAACAATATGAAAAAACAAAGAGATCAGTGAATGACAAGCAGCCAGGGCAATCGGATGACTCGCACACCGGTCGAGGACGAAAGCGCGGCCAGAAGGGCGTCATTGTCATCCAGGTCGAACACACCGGTCACTTTCAGCGCCCGCAGCGCCGCACCTCTCACCAGCACCCGGCCATGACGATAGCGCTCCAGTTCCGCCGCGACCTGTGCCAGGGGCTGCCGGTTGAAAATCAGCTTTCCACGGGTCCAGGATGTCAGGGTCTCCGCATCCACCGCCTCTGGCGCGCTCAGGATTCCCCCGCCGTAACGCACTTCCTGCCCGGCGGAAATCTGCTGCGCGCGTGCCCCCGCCCTCACCGCGACGCGACCTTCGACGACCGAAACCAGCGTGACCTCTCCGTCGCGCCGCACCCGATAGCGGGTCCCGAGCGCCTCGGCCTCTCCCGCCCCGGAATGGACCACGAACGGGCGCGCCGCATCCCGCGCGACATCGAACAGCGCCTCACCATCATGCAGGACCACGCGCCGCCTCTCCGCCGTAAACGCCACCGACAGCGCCGTCGCCGTATTCAGCCAGACATGCGACCCGTCATCCAGACGCACCAGCCGGCGCTCGCCGACACCTGTATGATAAGTCGCCACCAGGGATGTGACGGACGACACGATGGCCGGCCCAGCCAGCCACGCCACCCCGCTGCCCGCCAGGGCGGCACCAAAGGCGCGCCGGCCGAAGCGGCGCGCCCGCTGCCGATAGGGTGGCGATGCCAGCGCCATGCCCATGGTCCGATAGTCGGTCGCGACCGACGTCCCGCCAATCGCGCCGAACAAGGCTTCCGCCTGGCGCGCCGCATCCTCATGGGCCGGAGACCGCGCGCGCCAGGCGCCATAGGCCCGCCGGTCCTCTCCGGTCGCCCGGCCGGACCGAAGCGTCGTCAGCCATGCGATCGCCTCATCGCTTAGGGCGATGCTGCGCGGCATGCGGCCGGGTGCAGCACCCCGCCCGCTCTCAGCCATGCGGCCCGCATGGCGTCGCGCCGGATGACGGCCATTCCATCGCCCTGCCCCCCTCGATATGTCCGATCCCGAACCGTCTCATAAACCCCAACCCGTCTCATAAACCAAGGACGACCGGGAAAGAGGACAATGACAGTCGGCCGGGCAGAATTATTCGTCACCCCACTCCGCGCGATCCCGACAATGACGAACGGCCTGCATGATATATTTTCCCACCATGCTCTCGCTGACGCCAAGCCGGGCGGCGATCTCGGCATAAGACAATCCGTCCACCCGCAGCATCATCAAGGCCAACCGCGCCTTGACCGGCAATTCCAGCAAGGCCGCATCCAGCCGTGTCAGATGGTCCCGATCGATCGCCAGCCGCTCCTGCGACGGCGCATGATCCACGATGCCCTTATCCGGCTCCTCGTCCGAGAACCACCCGGCGCGGCGCACGGAACGCCGATGCGCATCCAGCACCAGATTCCCGGCCACCCGAAAGATATAGGCCCTGTCGTTTTCGATCGCCTGATCCTGCACCCGCGAAAGGCGAACCCACGTATCCTGCGCCAGATCGGCGGCGTCGTTCATATCCCCGGTACGATGGAAGAGAAAACGCAGCAGGTCCTGATAATGCCGCTGGAAACTGCCGGCCAGGCGCGCCCTTTTTCCCCGCTCTGCCATTCTGATCACCATGACATGCGAACCCGCGCCGCCGCCGCAATGTGGAAGTCGATGTTGAGAACAATTCTCACCATACACTCATACGCGCCTGCCCCACGCACCGCAAGCCGCCCGTTCCATCCACAGACACCCCCAAACTCACCTGTTCATCGGGCACCCATCGCACCGGCACCGACCCGCCCTGGCCTGCCAACCTGATCAAGGCCCGATCAAGCGGGACCGAGGCAACGTCGCAGACCCAGTCTGGACGTGCCGACAGGGTCGCGCCCAGCGTGTGTTGCCAAGCATCGAACCCCAGGAACCGCCTGCGTCATCTGCGCGCGGCTCGTGCTCCGCTCCAGCCGGATAAACGCCCCCCTCGGATGCTGGCATCGTTGCGATCACCTCCGGCAGTTCCGCCAGCAATTCCGCCTCGCTCCGCCCCACGACCGAAGCCCACCACGCCAGCGAAGAGGCGGCCGAGAGCGTCACCCCCATCTGATGCCACATCCCCGGCACGGCATGGCAGAAGGCATGGATCGCCGCCCCACATCCAGCCACAACGTGCCCGAAGCGTCGGACATCTCCTCGATCATCTCGCCGGTCAGCCAATAGCGCAGCCACGCCTTGGGCAGCAGCACATGCCGCGTGGCGCGAAAGACCTCCGGCTCATGCCGCGCCACCCACAGCAGCTTCGGCCCGGTAAAGCCGGGCATGGCGATATTCCCGGTCACCGCCCGACTGTCGGGAAAACGCTGCTCGAACAGCCCGCATCCCGCGCTGGCCCGCACATCGTTCCACAGGATGCAGGGCCGCAGCACCCGTCCGCCCCATCCAGCAGCACCGCCGCAACCGCATGCGGATGGCTGTCACGCAGGGTGTCGATCACGGCCAGCAGGGCACACCATCAGGCTTCCGGCGCCTGCTCGCTCCAGCCCGCATGCGGCGACTGGCTGGTCAGCGGCTCGGTTCGGGTGGCCAGCACACTCTGGACCTCATCGACCAGCGCCGCCTTGATCCCGGACGTTCCCGCATCAATGCCGATATACATCGTCCCGCTCCCGGTCAGTGCGCACGGCCCAACGATAGCGCAAGCGCACCCCTCGGCACAAAATCCGGAATCGCCCGTTCAAATCAGAGAGATCAGCAAACCAACCCGCGTCGCCTCACATCCGCGTCACGGCGTGACATACCCCATGCCGCCAGACAGATACGGGCCGCTCGCATGATGGCCATGCCCCCTGCCGTCCCGCCCCACGCATGCTGCCAACATCAGCAGCAGGGCCACCACCATCATCCGCATGCCTGTCCGCATCAGGCCCCGCCCCACATCCGGCGCAGCACGCCATCGCGCAGCACCCGCGCGTGATACAGCGCCGCCGCCACATGCAGGGCCGCCAGGATCACGATTGCCCAGGCCAGCCAGCCATGCGCGCTGCCGAACAGATGATGCGTCGCCTGCGACATCGGCCCGAAAGGCGACCGGATCACGACCCCGAACGCCGTTACCGGCCGACCGCCCGACCACCGGGCCAGATAACCCAGCGCGATCACCGTCCCCAGCAAGAGATACAGCACACCATGCATCGCCCCCGCCGCGCGCGCGTCCAGCCCTCCCCCGGCAGGAAAGCGGATCGCCCGCCCTCCGGTCACCCGCCAGACAATGCGCGTCACGAACAGCGCCGCCAGCAGCACCCCCAGCGACAGATGCGCCGACACGATCGGCCCCCGCATTCCCTGCGGCACCCGATGCATCACTTCCCCCAGCCCGAACTGCGCCACGACCAGCCACGCACACGACCAGTGCAGCCACCGTGTCTCGACACTGTAGCGAACCGGCGCGGCCATCTCTCCAACCGACCCCGGCATCCCCATCCCGTCCATGGCACCACGCTCCCTGTCCGGCCCCACACGCTCCCGGAGGCAGGACGTCATTTCCGGGAACGACCGACAGAAGCATGAACCAGCCGATCCCGTCCATCATGACGAAACCGTCACCTACCCGCCATAATCAGCAACGGCAGCGGTCAACTGTCCCAAATATCGCGTAGGGCCGCGCAACCGCCAGCCGACATTGAAGGTCAGGCTGGCATAGCGGCCGACCGAACTGAGCAGGTCGAGCCCGATACTCGACAGATCGGTCTGGTTTTTTGGCACGCGGCCCGGAACAGGCCGGGCGGCCCCATGGCGCCCAGCCTGTTCCACGCAGAAAACACGCATGAATCACCACTGGCGCACCGGGCCAGGCAGGCTCTCAACCGCCCGCGCGATTCCGGCGCAGCACATCGATCGAAACATTCGCCGCGTCCAGGATATGCTGGCGGGTCAAAGGCCCGATCACCGCCTCATCACGGCACCGGCAGGCTTCCAGCAGCGCCAGATGCTCGGCATCCGTCACCGCCTTCCGCCCCGCGATTTCCAGATGCGCCCGGATATAGCGGTCCACCCGTCGATGCACGCCCTCGATCATTTCCAGCAGCCGGGGCCGCCCCGCCGCCTGATAGATCGCGCCATGAAACGCCCAGTTCAGCGCGCCCGACCGCGCCATCCCCTCCGGCTGCTCGCTGGTCCCGACCACGAAGGCTTCATACGCATCCTCGATCCGCGCCAGATCCACGCGGGTCATGCGCCGCACCGCCTGCACCGCCGCCATTTCCTCCAGCGCGGCGCGGATCTCGGAAAAATCGATGATGTCCTCTTCCGAAAGACCGGTCACCGTGGCGCCCCGATTCTGCTGAAACAGCACCAGCCCCTCGACCTCCAGTTGCTTCAACGCCTCTCGTACCGGAATGGTACTGACCCCAAATCCACTGGCCAACTCCGATTGCGGCAAGGACTGCCCATCGGCCAGTACCCCATCCAGAATCGCTTCGCGCAACGCATTGCTCACCCGCTCCGAGGCCAGGCCGCGCGTTTCCTGCTGCGCACTCATAAAGATGCTCTCTGGCAGCATGGCTGTCCTCCCTGCTTCGCGACCCAACAAATCATATATCATCTTGAGAATCATATACGATATGATACGGGAACGGTATTCCTTTCTTTCCTCCTCGTCCCGGAGGCTGACTGTGCAAGCAGCCTCTTATCATCGGCAAGCGGTCTCATGATATCCCAGTCCACCCCCCTTTCCGTGTCCATACCCCCAACCGCCGCCCTGGGCGGCGCCCTGCCGTCCCGCGACGCGGCCCGCACGCGCATCGCGGCCCATCTGCGCCAGCCCGAGACCGAATGCGTCGCCGCCCTGATCGACAGTGCGACCCTGCCGCCCGATCTGGCAGCCCAGACCAGCGCCACCGCGCGGCGCCTGGCCCGCGCGCTGCGCGACGGCCGCCGCCCTGGCGGGGTCGAGGCACTGGTACAGGAATTCTCGCTGTCCTCGCGAGAAGGCGTGGCCCTGATGTGCCTGGCCGAGGCCCTGCTGCGCATTCCCGACACCGCAACCCGCGACGCACTGATCCGCGACCGCATCGGCACCGGCGACTGGCTGGCGCATGTCGGTCGGGGCCGCTCGCTGTTCGTCAACGCTGCCGCCTGGGGGCTGGTCGTTACCGGCCATCTGGTCACGCCCGAACGCCAGCAGGGCCTGGCAGGGACGCTGACCCGCCTTGTCGCACGCGGCGGCGAACCGCTGATCCGCCGCGCGGTCGATGTCGCGATGCGCATGATGGGCGAGCAATTCGTCTGCGGCGAGACGATCGAATCCGCCCTGCGCACCAGCCAGCCTCGCCACGATCGCGGCTTCCGCTATTCCTTCGACATGCTGGGCGAAGCCGCGCTGACCGAGGCCGACGCCGCCCGCTACTGCCGCGACTACGAAACCGCGATCCACGCCATCGGCCGCGCGGCGCAGACCCAGGGCGGCCGCGACATCTACGACCGCAACGGCCTGTCGATCAAACTCTCGGCCATCCACCCCCGCTACGCCCGCGCCCAGCGCGAGCGCGTGATGGCCGAACTGCTCCCGGTGCTGGTCCGCCTCGCCCGTCTGGCGCGCGGCTACGATATCGGCCTGAACATCGATGCCGAGGAGAGCGAACGACTGGACCTGTCGCTGGACCTGCTCGAAGGCATGTGCCGTCACCCCGACCTCGCGGGCTGGAACGGCATCGGCTTCGTGGTGCAGGCATACGGCAAGCGCGCGCCATCCGTGCTGGACTGGATCATCACCCTGGCACGCGATACCCGCCGCCGCATCATGGTCCGTCTGGTCAAGGGCGCTTACTGGGACAGCGAAATCAAGAAAGCCCAGCTCGACGGCCAGACCGATTTCCCCGTCTACACCCGCAAATCCCATACCGACATCAGCTACATCGCCTGCGCGCGCCTCCTGCTGGGCGCGCCCGACGCGATCTTCCCCCAGTTCGCCACCCACAACGCCCGCACGGTCGCCACCATCCACACCCTGGCCGGCCCCGATTTCCAGCACGGAAAATATGAATTCCAGTGCCTGCACGGCATGGGCGAGGGCCTCTACGACCACGTCGTGGGGGCGAAGAATCTCGACCGTCCCTGCCGCATCTACGCCCCGGTCGGCTCGCACGAGACCCTGCTCGCCTATCTGGTCCGCCGCCTGCTGGAAAATGGGGCCAATTCGTCCTTCGTCAACCAGATCGGCGACAGCGCCATCCCGCTGGACGCCCTGATCGCCGACCCGGTGCAGACGGCACGCGACCTGGCCGCGCAGGGCGGCCTGCCGGTGGGCGCTCCTCACCCCGCCATCGCTCGTCCCCCGGCCCTGTTCGGCACCGGCCGCCGCAATTCCGCCGGCCTCGACCTTGCCGATGAACCGTCCCTGATCACCCTGGCCGACGAAATGGCCTCCGCCCCCCAACACTGGAAGGCCGCCCCCCTCCTGGCAGACGACAGCGCTCCCACCAC
>NZ_JBDNXE010000078.1:0-1347 GCF_047721585.1 Gluconacetobacter sp. | reverse complement strand
TCCCAACCCGGCCCGACCGGACGACACCCCCGGCACCGTGCATTTCGCCGACACCGCCCAAGCGACCCACGCCGTCGGGCTGGCTACGGCAGCCATGCCGGACTGGTCCGCCCGCCCACCTGCCACCCGCGCCGCATGCCTGGAGGCAGCCGCGGACCTGCTGGAAACCCACCACGCCGAACTGATCGGCCTGATAATACGCGAAGCTGGAAAATCCTATCCCAACGCGGTCGGCGAGATCCGCGAAGCCGTGGACTTTCTGCGCTATTACGCCGCCACCATCCGGCAGGGTTTTGACAACGCCACCCACACGCCCGTCGGCCCGGTCGTCTGCATCAGCCCCTGGAACTTCCCGCTGGCCATCTTCCTCGGCCAGGTCTCGGCCGCGCTGGCGGCCGGCAACGCGGTGCTGGCCAAACCGGCCGAGGAAACCCCGCTGGTCGCCGCCCGCGCCATCTCCCTGCTGCATCAGGCCGGCATTCCCACCGGTGCGCTGCAACTCCTGCCCGGCGGCGGCGATGTCGGCGCGGCCCTGGTCGCGGACCCACGGATCGCAGCCGTCATGTTCACCGGCTCTACCGAGGTCGCGCGCCTGATCGCCCGCCAACTCGCCGGCCGCACCGGCGCCAACGGCCAGCCGGTCCCCCTGATCGCGGAGACCGGTGGCCAGAACGCGATGATCGTCGATTCCTCGGCGCTGGCCGAACAGGTCGTCACCGACGTCATCGCCTCCGCCTTCGACAGCGCAGGCCAGCGCTGCTCCGCCCTGCGCATCCTGTGCGTGCAGGAGGATTGCGCCGAACCCATGCTGGCGATGCTGCGCGGCGCGATGCAGGAACTGCGCGTGGGCGACCCCGCCCTCCTGGCCACCGATATCGGCCCCGTCATCACCGAGAACGCCCGCGCCGGCATCGCCGCCCATATCGCGCGCATGCGCGCCGCCGGCTGCCGCGTCTGGTCTCCCGCCACGCCGCACGCAGTGCCCGGCGGCCATTTCCTGCCGCCCACACTGATCGAGATCGACGACATCGTCACCATCGGCCGCGAAGTCTTCGGCCCCGTCCTGCACGTCCTGCGCTGGCGGCGCGACAATCTCGACCGCCTGATCGAAGCGATCAACGCCACCGGCTACGGCCTGACCTTCGGCCTGCACACCCGCATCGCCGAAACCGTGGAACACGTCACCAACCGCATCGCGGCCGGCAATCTCTACGTCAACCGCAACACGATCGGCGCCGTGGTCGGCGTCCAGCCCTTCGGCGGCCGCGGCCTGTCCGGCACCGGCCCCAAAGCAGGCGGCCCACTGATCCTGCGCCGCCTGCTCGCCACCTGCCCCGCCTTCACGCC
>NZ_JBDNXE010000077.1:0-19290 GCF_047721585.1 Gluconacetobacter sp. | reverse complement strand
CCCATCCCCAGCCGCCCCGCCAGAAGGCCGAGCACGATCGGCAGCACGATCAGCCCACTGGGCAGGGCAATGTCCAGCCACCGCAATTCCGTCTGCCGGTCCAGACGCAGCACGTCCGCCATATGGCTCTTCAAACCCACGAGATCGGCCTCCCCCCGTCATAGGCACACACAAATCAATACGCTATGCGTAGCATATGAGCACATAAAAGATACGCAGTACGTACTAAATGACAGACATACGCACCCGCGATATCGCCCGGTTGATGAGCGGCATTCTCTGGCTGGGCCGCCGCCTGCGCCGCGAGCGTCCCGAGGACTCCCTGCCGCTGGCAATGATCGGCATCATGGGCACGCTCTACCGGCTCGGCCCGATGCCGGCGGCGAAGCTGGCGGCGCACGAACTCCTGCAACCCCAGTCCCTGACGCGCATCATCGCCACGCTGCAACAGCAGGGCCATATCGCGCGCCAGCCCAACCCGGCCGACCGGCGCGAAATCATCCTTTCGCTCACCCAGGACGGCCTGCGCGCCCTCTCCGCCGACATGGAAAGGCGGCGGGAATGGCTGGCCCGCGCCATGGCCCACGCCCTGACGGCGGAGGAACGCGCCAGGTTGCTGGCCTGCGAGGACATCTTCGCGAAACTCGCCTGGTACGAACCCGACGATCCGGCCTGAACGGCATACGTCTCCACAACGCCCGCACATCGCGGCGGCGGTGGTCCTGGGCACGTTCATGTCGATCCTCGACACCACGATCATCAATGTGGCGATCCGCGACCTGTCGCACGATTTCGGGGCTTCGCTGGTGTACCGGCCTCGGTTTTTTTGAGACAATTGGTTGAAGCCTGAGCGGCGATAGCCGCATTGGCCAGAGCCTTGGCTCGGACGGCGTTGGGAGACATGAATCCGTGCCGTTCGAGCAGCCAGATTTCGTTGTATAGGTCACGGAATTCCAGCAAAGCCTGGCGTAGATCCTCGACGGTTTCGAAAGTCTGGACCCAGAGCAGGTTTTCCTTGAGCGTCCGGATGAAACGCTCGGCGCATCCGTTACCCTCGGGCGCGCGGACGAAGGCGGCCAGCGGGAACGGTGCGCGATCCTTGCCATAGGTGATGGAGTCTTGTCGTGGATGGCCGCCGGATTGGGCGTCAGGGTGGAACGGGTTGAGATTGTCGTGGAAATTTTTTAGAAAATTTATTGAAAATAACTATATTTCCATAGATTGAACGGATTGACATGTCGGCATGACTCTTTGATTTGCGGTCGAGGTAGCGGATCATATGAAGCGGGAAAGGCATACGCATTGCCGGATGCCGAGTCTCGGGTCAGAATATCGTCGTGCAAGTGATAATATGGATTTTTCCAGTAGAATGGGTTTCTGCCAATCACGGTCTGGTTCAGTGGAGCCAATGGCGACCTTCGCCGGGAAAGGGCATCAATGCGGTGTGATGTCGATTTTGAAAAGTGGTGTGCTGTAACCGACAAGTGCACCATCCTGCTCGATCGGGGGCAGCAGGACGCCGTCGTCAGGACAAGCGACCGGCACACGCAGTGGCCCGACTTCTACAAAGCCGATGATGTCGCCACGTCGGACTGGGCGAGTCTCCCTCTGGCCTTCATGGCGGAAAATGCCCATTTCCGGGCTGAGGATGCTTTGTTCGGTCCGGGGCGGGGGAGTGTTACCGGTCGGGGTGGATGTTTCCTGAGCTTGCAGCGAGAGGCCCAGTGTTGTTCCGCCCTCCGTCCATTCCAGTTCGCTGATCCCGCGGCTTCGCATCCAGGAGACAATTTCGGGCAGGGCGTCGAGGCGGGTCATGAAGTTTGATCCTGCGCTAGAGCAGATACTGTTCGAATGTGTGCATTCAAACAGGTGGAGATGCTCGTAAAAACAATAAACGAGAGCATTTCTACCGAACCGGATTTCGGTGGAAATGCTCTAGAAGTGTGGTCAGGTATCCGGTATTCACGCCGCCGGCGGTAAAACCCGGTTCGTCAAGCAGGCGTCGATGCAAGGCGATGTTCGTTTCGATGCCTGCCACGCGGATTTCGTCCAGGGCGGCGCGCATCCGCTTGATGGCATCGGCGCGATCGGCCCCATGTACGATCAGTTTTGCGACGAGTGAGTCGTAATCGGGTGGGACGACATATCCCGTATAGAGATGGCTGTCGACGCGCACGCCGGGGCCGCCTGGAGGGTGCCAGGAGGTAACAGTCCCGGGTGAGGGATGAAAATTGACAGGATGTTCAGCGTTGATCCGGCATTCGATGGCGTGCCCGGTTGTCCGGATATCGTCCTGACGAAAGGAAAGTGGTCGGCCCATGGCAATCGACAGTTGTTCGCAGACAATGTCGAGGCCGGTTGTCATTTCCGTTACAGGATGTTCGACCTGTAGCCTGGTATTCATTTCGATGAAATGAAAAGACCCGTCCTCGTACAGAAATTCGACCGTTCCCGCGCCCGTATAGCCTATTTTCGCACAGGCCTGCGCGCACAGAGTCCCGATTTCCGCGATCCGGTCCCGAGGGATGCCGGGAACGGGCGCTTCCTCGATCAGTTTCTGGTGGCGTCGCTGCACCGAACAGTCGCGGGCGCCGATCCATGCGGCATGTCCATGCTGGTCCGACAGAATCTGGATTTCGATATGCCGCGCGGCGCGCAGGAAGCGTTCGGCGTAAAGATCCGGGTTGTGAAAGGCGCGTATCGCTTCCTCGCGTGCCGAGGCGATGGCACCGGTCAGGTCGTCGACGTGTGAGACGATCCGCATGCCGCGTCCGCCGCCGCCACCCGAGGCTTTGATGATCAATGGATAGCCGATCTGTTCGCACAGGCGTGCCGCGGCAACGGGATCGTCCGGCAGGGCGCCGTCCGATCCTGCCAGGCAGGGGAGGCCCGCTGCCGCCATATCCTGTCGTGCCTGAATCTTGTCGCCCAGCCGGCGCATGATGGTGGAAGACGGGCCGATCAGGACCAGCCCGGCTTCCTCGACAGCCTGGGCGAAATCCGCATTTTCCGAGAGGAAGCCATAGCCGGGATGAATGGCATCCACTTTCAGCAGTGCGGCGGCCCGCAGGATCCGCGCACCGTCCAGATAGCTGCGCGATGCCGCGGCAGGTCCGATGCAGAGTGTGCTGCCCATCAAAGGGAGATGTGCCAGCGTGGCATCGGCTTCGGAATGGATTCCGACCGGTTCCAGCCCCATCACATGACAGGCGCGTGCGATCCGCAGCGCGATTTCGCCCCTGTTGGCGATCAGGACGCGGCGAATGTCACGCATGGCGCGGCTCCACGGTGAAGAGTGGGGTACCCGGTACGATATCCTGCCCGTTGTCGCAGAGGATCGAAACGATACGGCAGGCGAACGGGGCTTCGAAACGGGACAGGGTTTTCATGGCTTCGATGATGCATAATGGCTGTCCTTCCGCAATGTCATCGCCCGCTTGTACAAAGGGCGCGTCTTCCGGTGCCGGGGCACGATAGAAGCGGCCGTACATGGGGGCCGTGATCGTCTCCGCGGGATCAGGAACAGCAGGGGCGGCGGCCGGCGCGAGGCGTAGGGCGTGGGCGGTGGACGGCCTCGGGTTACCGGACCGTACCAGCAGGATATGCGTTTCCGCATCCTGGTATTTCAGCCGTTCCAGCCCCAGTTCGATCATCTGATCGACCAGTCGGTCGAGGTGCCGCATATCGAGCGTCATGGTTGGTCCGTGGTTACAGGATGGGCGCGCGCACGGCGATGCCCGCATGGTGTAGTGCGGCACGCACGGCACGGGCCATGTCGAGTGCTGCGGGACTGTCGCCATGGACGCACAGGCTGTCGATGCGTGTGGGGATATGCCGCCCTGACACGGTCTCGATCGCGCCTGCACGGATCATGTCGACGGCCCGGCGGGCAGCGTGCGCGCTGTCGTGCAGCACCGCTCCGGGCAGTGCGCGGGACAGCAGGTGGCCGTCCTCGTCATAGCCGCGATCGGCGAAAATCTCCGTCAGGACCGGCAGGCCTCGGGCCCGCGCCCTCAGTTCCAGTTGGCTGAAGGCGATTGCCAGGACGGGCAGCCCGGGGTCTATGGCTGTCACGGCATCAATCACGGCGTCGGCGATCCGGGCATCGCGTTCCGTCAGGTTGGCCAGCGCGCCATGAGGTTTGACATAGCTGATCCGGTGGCCGGCATGACGGGCCATGGCCCATGCCGCCCCGAGTTGATAGGCGACCTGCCGTTCGATTTCCTCGGGACTGAACGGCATGATACGGCGCCCGAATCCCCACAGGTCCGGGAAGCCCGGATGGGCGCCGACGGCGACATTGTTTTCGCGCGCGCGCAGAAAGGTGGCGTGCATGATCTCGGGGTCGCCGCCATGAAAGCCGCATGCGACGTTGGCGGATGTGACAATGGCCAGCATGGCTGCATCGTCGCCCACGCGGTAGGGGCCGTACCCTTCGCCAAGGTCGGCATTCAGATCGACAACATGTTCCGTCATGATGGCCTCGTTGAAACGGGGTGCGGTCTGATGGCCAGGGTGCCACGCAATGCGCCGATGCTGCGAGAAAGGTCGGCGAGCGCGCGGGCGCCGTCACGCACCGCGGCGACGGCCTCGGCGTGGGTGACTGCGACAAAACGCACGGTCGTACCGACAGGGGCCTGGGCCAGCAGGCGCAGGTCCGGCGCGATCACGGTGGCGATTTTCGGGTAGCCGCCGCAGGTATTGGCGTCGGCCATCTGCACGATCGGCATGCCCGCCGGCGGCACCTGCACCGTGCCGGGTACGATGCCGTGCGAGAAGAGATTGAGGGGTCGGCTGAGCGCCAGGGGAGCCGTTCCGTCGAACTGATAGCCGGCGCGGTTGGCGCGTGCGCTGACCTGCCAGTCCTGCGTGACGAAACGGTGCTGTGCCCCCGTGGTAAAGGACGCATATTCGGCTGCCGGCAGGACGCGGATATGGAGAGCGTCCTCACGCGCCGGCAGGATGGTGCGCCGGGCCAGGCCAAACCCATGGGGTGGGAGCGGCGGTGCTCCGTCCGCCGGCAGGCAGTCCAGGCGGTCGCCACGTTGCAGCGCGCGTCCCTGGAACCCGCCGAAGCCGCCCTTGAGATCGGTCGAGCGCGATCCGAGCTTGATCGGGACGTCTAACCCGCCGGCGAAGCTGACATAGGCACGCGCTCCGCATGTCGGCGTGCCGAGAGATAAAGTCTGCCCGGCCTGTGCCGTCATGGCCCAGTCCGGGGGCAATGCGAGATCGTCCAGCCGTGCTGTCGTCCGGGCGCCGGTCAGGGCAAAGGATGTGGGGGCGTGGAAGCGCAGGCGGAAGGGAAAGAACGCGACTTCGATCCCCGCCGCGTCGGGGGGATTGCCCAGCAGGATATTGCCGTGGGCCATGGCCAGGCGGTCCATCGCTCCACCGTGGGAGATACCCAGGTTCATGAATCCCGTGCGCCCAAGGTCCTGGACGGTGTTCAGGGCCGATCCGGTCAGGATTTCGATCATTGTGCCCTCTGGAACCGGACAATGTCGCCCGGACGCAGAAGGCAGGCCTCGGCCCGGTCCGGGTCGAACAGGATCAGGTCGGTGTGGCCCAGAATATGCCAGCCGGTCGGCGCGGTGCAGGGCATGATGCTGGCATGGCTGCCACCGACGATGACAGCGCCCCGTTCGACCTGCAGGCGGGGGGACGCCCGACGTGGCAGGATAAGGCGCGGGTCGAGGCCCGTCAGATAGGCAAAGCCCGGCATGGCGCCGATGGCGGCCACGCAATAGCGCCCGCTTTCATGCAGGGCGATCGTCGCGTCGATCGACAGGTCGGCGGCTTCCGCGATCATGGCCAGGTCTTCGGCGAACGCTCCCCCATAGGTGACGGAAGCGGTGATCTCGCGGCCGGTCAGGCTGCTGGCGACCGGGAGTTCCCAAAGCGTATCGAGCAGGGCTGCGACCTGCGCATGTTCGACCGTCACCGCATCGAACAGGACGAGAAGATTATTGACCCCCGGCACGACGTCGATGATCCCGCGATGGCCGGCCAGGGCCCGCGCGACGGTCAGGACATGATCCTGGGTGATCTGGTCGTACGCCTGCGTTGCGGCATCCAGCAGAAGGGCGCCGGCACCCGCCGGGCTGATCCGTTTCCGGAGCCGGTCCGCTGGCTGGCATGTTTCCACCCTCCGCCTCTCCTGCCCTGTGTGATGCCTTGAGGCACCCTTCTGATTCTGGAACGCGTGGTCGGGCAATCGGCTACCTGTCACTGATGAGAGATTACACATAGAATGGGCCCGCGATCCCGTGCTGTCACGTGATCCGCCGCGTGGACGAGTTGCTGGATCGCGACGCGGGACACATGACGCGTGACGGGCCCTCTCGTTCGATATCAGAAGGCGGCTGATACGGTGCCGTAGAATTCTCGCGGGGCTCCGA
This sequence comes from Gluconacetobacter sp., assembly GCF_047721585.1. Lineage (NCBI taxonomy): Bacteria > Pseudomonadati > Pseudomonadota > Alphaproteobacteria > Acetobacterales > Acetobacteraceae > Gluconacetobacter > Gluconacetobacter sp. The sequence goes on along the minus strand of NZ_JBDNXE010000077.1, from coordinate 12,889 downwards.
CGAAGAGGTTGGCATTGTTGTCGCCGGCGACCGATGCCGCGCCATAGACGCCGGAAAGGTAATTGGCGTTGAAGAGGTTGCTGGCACCAAAGGAAAATTTCAGGTCATGCATGACGCCGACATGGGGAAGTGTGTAGGACGCGTTGAAGTTCGTCGTCCAGTAGGCCGGTATTTTCTGGTCGTTGGTGTAGGTCATGTACCGTGAGCTGGTATAGGCCGCGTTGAAGCTGAACGTGGCATGTTTGTAGCTATATGCGAGAAGGATCTTGTACATGAACTTCGGATAATAGACCTGATGCTTGCCTTTGATGCTGATGGTCGATCCGTTATAGGGCAGGTGGCTGTCCTGATAGGTCGCGTCGTTCCAGCTGAACGTATTGATAAACGACAGACCTTTGAACGGTCTTATGTCGGCCATCACGTCGGCGCCGTTCATTGTTTCGCGACCGACATTGACGTACGAGCCATAGACGTTACCGGTCGGACCCGATGTGATCGCGGCAAGGCGATTGTAGTAATCGGTATGATAGAAATCTGCGGAGAAGGAGAAGGGGTCGGAGTTGAAGCGGTATCCGATCACGTAGTTCCATGTCCGTTCGGGGCTCAGGGTCTTCTTGTTCGCGTTGAAGACGGACTGCGCCGGATTTTTGGCGGTACCGAGCGAGCCCCATGCGCTGCCGCTGGCGCTTTGCGTATTGTAATCGTACGCGTGCATGTTCTCGGCGATATCCACGTAGATTTCGTGGTGGCGCAGGAATGTGTAGTCGTAGTTGAAATGGGGCAGGAACGCGTTTGATGCGGTCATGCTGCCGTTGGCGGGATGGCTGTAATAGACGTTCCAGGATGACAGTTCGGCGCTGTTGTCCATGCTGGTACCGCCATGTGTGGTCTGCAACAGGGATTTGAAGCCCAGCAGGACGCTCATGCCGGGCGTGATGCGATAGGTATCCTGGAGATAGTACTGGAACGTATTCGTGTTGAAGGAATCGAGCCACCAGGTCGTTGCCTGTGAGGCCTTGAAGCCGCTGGCCGATGCGTGGGGCTGGTCCATCCCATCTTCATAGAGGCGCATCGGATAGGAGAAGCTGTCATTTTCGTACCAGAGGCCGGTCGAAATGTCGTTTTTGCCGATATCGATGTGATATCCATGGGTGAAGCCGATACGACGGACGCCGATATGCCCGCTGCCCAGGGCCATCGGTACGCCGGAAGACGGTGAGGTCAGGTACGGGTTGCTGCCATCGTAGTTTCCGCTGGAAACCTGGGCATATGCCGTTGTCGTGGAATGAACCGCCGGCAGGATCTGGAATTCTCCCGTGACGGCGGACAGATAGTTTCTTTGCACGCGCGTGGCGTCGTAGGCGAAGCTGGAAATTTCCGACGGACTCAGGATGCCGCGATAGGCTTCGGGGACGATGCCCGTATGGGCCGTATGGGCAAATTCCTTGGCCAGCGCGTAGTTGGGGATCAGATACGTCGTATCGCGGCCAAGCGTCTGCCACATATGCTTGGTCAGGCCCATATAGGCGTACTGCGTCATGTTGGAATAGTCGAAGACCGCCGTAATCTGGCCGATGTCACGAATGGGCTGAACCAGCTTGACGTTGGCCTGCTGGTCATTCTGCGAACCGTATCCCTTCCAGAGATTCTGATCTGTCCGGGCGTATGACGCGTAGAATTTCGTGCCGGTCGCATTCAGAACGCCGCTGTCGGCACGGGCAAAGGTGCGGAACAGATTGTAGCTGCCGAAAGTCTGGCCGATGCGGCCGCCGGCCTTGTCGGCAGGGGCGGAGGTTGTAAACGCAATGGCACCGCCGAGCGTCTGGGCGGAAGGTGTGTCGAGAGCGCCCGCTCCCTGCGACACTGTCATGCCGGTGATGTTTTCCGATATGGCGGCCTGCGAGATATCCAGGCCGTTCCATACCTGGTAGCGATCCTCGCCGAGCGGGATGCCGTCCATCGTGAAGCCGATCTGCGTTTCGTTGAAGCCGCGCATATACAGGGCGTTGGCATAGGTATCCAGGCCATACGAATCGTCGCTGCCGAAGCTGATCCCTGGGGTCGTCTGGCCAAGAACCTGCAAGGGGCTTGTTCCGCTGACAAAATGGTCCATGATTTCGCGCGTTACGGCCAACTGGGCGCCGTGGGTGCGCACGCGCGAACTGACGACCTGCATGGTTTCGCCGGTCGGTTTGACCTGCGGGCGGCTCCTGCGCTTCTCCTGGGTGGCGGGGGGCGTATGAGACGTGCCTGGGAGCGGCTTTTTCGGCGTGGCGGCCAGGATGGTGGAAGACATCAGGAGGGCCGACGCCCCCCCCATCACGGCTGCCAGCATGGTCTGGCATGTCCACGGGAAACGGGACGGCGGCGCCGAGGGGGCTCTGACGGTTCGTGTGACGGAACTGAGCCGCCCGGATTCGTGACGCGATCGCAGTGCCGTTGAAAGGCATTTACCCATATGTCGTTTTTCTGATCCGGCGTGCATGTTCAGAACCTCTGGCTGCGATCGATTCCCTACGTTGTCCCGGCAGGAACATATCGTATTCATTATCGTAATATGCACGTAATATGTTTGATTTCAACATGAATCGATATGGAAACATACTGCGCCGGTTTTTTTGCCGGCTACCAGTTGGGGCCGGTTTGCATCGCCATGACGGCATAGGTCGCCAGCCAGTGCTCGCCCATATAGTCGCCCGCGATATGGGCCATGCTGGCGTCGAGATGCTGCTTCATGGTGTGTTCGATGCGTTGACGCGCGGCAAAATCCATGGGCAGGGGATGCAGGATCTGTTTCCACGCCCAGACACGGCTGAGATTCAGTCCGTCCAGATGCGCGATCTTGCCGTCCGAACGATCGCTGACGATCGCCGGGGTAAACAGGGTTTCAGGCTGGCCGGCGGCGAGATCGGGCAGGAAGGTGGCGAACCATGCGGCGAAGGCGTCGGGAGAGAGAACCCGTGCCATCAGGGCGGCCTCCACCAATGAGGAGGAAAGGAACTCGTCCCCGCCAGGTTCCCAGGCCTGGCAGGCGCGGTCGCGATCGTACCATGCGCGTGCTTTTTCCCGTATGGCCTGCGTGAAGCCGGTTGCGGGATACAATGCTGCGTAATCGAGCGCGAGGAGCATGCCGAATGCGCTGTTCAGGTGTGTTCCGACCCGCACCGGGTATGTTGCGATCGGTAGGAAGTTTTCGAACAGCGTCAGGATGCGTTGCGATAGCGGGGCAAGGGCCGCGTGGAAGCCTCCGAGCACCGGATGGTCGTGCAGTTCGGCGGACAGTTTCAGCAGCCAGGCCCAGCCATAGGGGCGTTCGAAACCGCGGCGGATCGGGGGGTCGAAATAGGCGGCTTCGATCATGCTGTTTTCGACTGTGACGTGTCGGTTAAACAGGGCCTCGATGTCATTGCGGGTTGCGAGACCGGGGAAAAGTCGGGTGAGGCGGGCGAGGAGCCAGTATCCGTGTACACAGGAATGCCAGTCCAGGCTGCCATAGAAGATCGGGTGGATGGATTGCGGCAGTGCCAGATCGGTCGCATCGCGCATGATCAGTTGGGGTACGTTTGGAAACGGACGCGTGACGTGCCCCAGGGCGATTTTGGAAAATTGTTCCGCCTGGGCGTGAGACAGCATGGTCATGGCAGGATGTTCCCGAATTGGATGATGAGGTAGAGCAGGAGTGTATTGCCGGCGAAGACGGCGAGTGCGGTCGGCATCTGGGCGCGGATGACGGCGTTGCGGTCCGTCAGGCCCAGCAGATAGACCGGCACGATATTGAAGTTGACGGCCATGGGCGTCAGCAGCGTGCCGCAGAAGCCGCATAGCATGCCGATGGCCGCGACCGGGGCAACGGGGGCACCGAGGCCGTGGATCAGGAACGGCAGGCCGCAGGCCCCGAACATGACCGGAAAGGCGGCAAAGGCATTACCGATCAGCGCGGTCAGAGCCGCCATGCCGACTGTGTAGACCAACGTCGCCACCAAGGGGGAGCCAAGCCCCGCATGTGTCAGAAGCCCGGAAATCGTGTCGTTGAGTCCGGCCAGGGCGTAGACCCCGCCAAGCGCGGCCAGCATCTGGGGCACGATAGCTGCCCAGCCGATCTGGCGCAGGATGCCGGCCCCGGCTTCCAGCGGTTCGGACGGTCCGGGCCGGAACAGGACGCACGCGACCGCCAGCCCCAGCAGGGTTGCCAGCATGTAGGTGCTTTGGCCGACATGGCTCGGGTCGACCAGATGCCATGTGCCGGACCTGATGAATGGCCCGGCGATGGAGAACAGGACGACGCCGATCGGCACGCATAACAAGGGAAGAAACAGGCTGTTATGTGTTCGGGCGGCGGGGAAGGGGCAGGCGGCTGGTGTCGTGCCTTGGTTCGGAGCGCTAGGCTGCTTCCCGGTCAGGCTGGCCAGCAGGGCCAGGATGATGACGAGGATGCCGCTTGTGAAATCGGACCAGAGGTCGCCCAGCAGGAACAGGGCGCCATACAGGAGCCAGAAACCGCCCGACAGGAGGTCCGCCGTTCCTTGGCCGCTTCGCCATGTCGACCATGCGGTATAGAGAAAGAAGGCCCCCAGAAGGGCATAGACGATTTCCAGGCTCATGCTGTCGGCCGGCCCTGCCCCTGCCGGCGCAGGGTGCGGTCCATGCGCGTCGTGCGGACGCATGTGATCACCGCGGCCATCACAGCGGTCGGCAGCGCCCAGCAGGACAGGTGCCAGGGCGAGATATGAATGCCGAATGTCGCGAGGGTCGCCTGCATGAACAGGATCGAAACGAACGCGACGAATATGTCCTCGCCGAAGAACGAGGCGACGTTGTCGATGGCCGCCGCCTGCGCGCGCAACCAGTTTGACATGGCAGGCGTCGGGGGCGCACCCGTCATCTGTTCCGTTGCGTTTTCCACCATCGGAATGATGACGGGGCGCACCATCTGCGGATGGCCGCCGAACGATGTCAGGCCGAGGGCAACCGTGATCTGGCGTATAAAGAAATACACACGCAGCACGCTGCCTGGGGTGTTGAGGTGGACACGGGTGGCGACGGAGCGCGAAGCCTCGGCCAGGCCGCGCCGTTCCAGCAGGCCCACCATGGGCAGGACGGCGAACAGGATAGAAAGATAGCGGTTTGAAACGAAAAAGCGGCCGAGCAGGCTGATACTGTCATGCAGGGTACGGCCATCAAGCATGGCTGTGGCCACGGCACTGCTGACGATGACGAGGGTCAGGTTCAGGCGCAGCGCGATCCCGACGATAATGATCGCCAATCCTATAAGCGTGTCGGCATGTGCGTGCCCCGTCGTCATGCTGGCATCCTGCGGTCGTGCGTGGTGTCACGTTTAAATTGGATATAAAACGGATATGATGCAAGAGCGAAATCAAAGTCGTCTGGCCGTTGGCCGTATGCTCTGGCAGCATGTCTGTCGGGTGGGCCCGCCGGCCGGTCGTGGCGCCCTATCTGGAGGATGACAGGATATGACGAACGATACGAGCAGGCGCCGCCGTCCGGCCCGGCCGACAGCTGAAGCCGATCGCGGACAGGCTGCGGGCACCAGTCGGCCATTCATCGTATCGTCGTCGCACCTGGCAACGCCCGGTAACGAGGATCTGAGCGAGTTCGAATTTGCCTTGACGGTGGTGAACCATGCGTTTCAGCGCTGGGTCACGCATTGCATGACTGCCGTGGGGTTACCGGAACTGTCGGCGCTGGATTCGCTGATTCTGCACAGCATCAATCATCGACACAGGGAGAAGAGCATTTCGGATCTGATGTTCACCCTGAATCTCTCGGAGCGGCATTATCTGAATTATGCCATGAAAAAACTGGAGGAACTGGATCTGATTACGCGCCGCCGTCAGGGCAAGGAGGCCTTCGTGGCCACGACGGAGAAAGGGCGGACGATCTGCGGGAGCTACGCGGAACTGCGCAAGGTCTGCCTTCTGGATCTGGTGCCCGCGGACCGGAAGGCGGCGGCTGTTCCCATCGGCGACATCGCCAAGGCATTGCGGGTTCTGACCGGATTCTACGAACAGGCCTCGCGCTCCGCTGCGTCGCTATGATGGTCCTTCCGGTCGCTGGGGCTGCTTATGTCGGGCCTGCTGCGTGTTCCGGCATTCTCTCCGGCGTGTGGCCTGGCGCGTCGGGAGTTGGGGCAACGTCGCTGCAACTGATCTGGATGACAGACCGGCCCGCCACGCACGGGTGTTGAGCATGACGCGGTAGGTGAAGGCTACCATGCCGCCCGCGATGACCGGGATCGTCCGCAAACCCCATCACGCGGCGCCCATCGCAGGTCTGTGGCCTCTTCCAGAACCGGCATATTCCAGATTCCATCGGAATATATCGAAAACATCCCCAGCGGGAACACCCGAAGCCCCCTTCGCCCGCCACCCGGACGATACCGTCAGCGTCAGCATGAACTATCCATGGCTCAACACGAAACTGACAGACTACGTGGCACGGATTCAAAAAAGTGCCGCCGCCCTCCACAAACCCACGCAGGAGCATGCGATCGCGGTCCATGACGGCCGGCACCCCACGTCCTGGCTGCCGATCCGCTCCGGCGTCGCGTTCTGAAACCCCGTCAGCCGATACCGTTCCTCGCCGCGTCCATGCACTGGCGCATCCGTGCGATGGTCGCGGCCAGACCGTCGAAAATTGCCTGCCCGATCAGGAAATGTCCGATATTGAGTTCCACAACCTGCGGCAGGGCGGCAATCGGCCCCACATTGTCGTATGTCAGGCCATGGCCGGCATGCACCTCCAGCCCCGCCGCGTCGGCCTGTGCCGCCGCCCGGCGCAGGCGCTCATATTCCCCCGCCCGGCCTTCGGCATAGGCGCCGGTATGCAGTTCCACCACCGCCGCGCCAATGGCGGCCGAAGCCGCGATCTGCGCCGGCTCCGGGTCGACGAACAGCGAAACCCGGATTCCGGCCTCCCGCAGCGCGCGCACCGGCGGCGCCAGCGTCGCCGCAAGGCCCGCCACATCCAGCCCGCCTTCGGTCGTCACCTCGGCCCGCCGCTCGGGCACGATGCAGCACGCATGCGGGCGCAGATCCAGCGCAATGGCCACCATGTCATCCGTCGCGGCCATTTCCATATTCAGCGGCACCGCAAGCTCGGCCCGCAGCCGCACCAGGTCGGCATCACGGATATGCCGCCGGTCCTCGCGCATGTGCGCGGTAATGCCGTCCGCCCCGGCCGCCACGGCAAGCATGGCGGCCGCCACCGGGTCGGGGTGGCTGCCGCCGCGCGCATTCCGCACGGTCGCCACATGGTCGATATTCACCCCAAGACGCAGGGCCCGCGCGGGCGGAACGGAAAGGGTCATGCTGCACTCCGGTTGCGGGCCATGTCGCGGGCCAGTTTCAGGGCGGCGATCAGGCTGGACGGGTCGGCCACGCCCTGCCCGGCGATATCGAAGGCGGTGCCATGGTCCGGCGAGGTCCGCACGATCGGCAACCCCAGCGTCACATTCACGCCGCCCGCCATGTCGATGGTCTTCAGGGGGATCAGCGCCTGATCGTGATACATGCACAGCGCCGCGTCATAACGGGCACGGGCCGGCGGCGTGAACATCGTATCGGGGGGCCATGGCCCCGTCACGTCCATCCCCTCACCCCGCAGCACCGCGATGGCGGGAGCGATGATCTCCCCCTCTTCCCCCCCCAGCACCCCACCTTCACCCGCATGCGGGTTCAGGCCGGCAACGGCCAGCCGGGGGGCGGCAATCCCGAAATCGCGCCGCAGGGCCGCGGCGGTCGTCCGCCCGCACCGCACGATCTCGTCCGCCGTCAAACGCTCCAGCGCCCGACGCAACGACACATGGATCGTCACCGGCACCACACGCAGTTCCGGGCAGGCCAGCATCATCACTTCCTGTCCCGGCACGCCGCAGAGTTCCGCCAGATATTCGGTATGGCCGGGGTGGGCAAAGCCCGCCTGCTTCAGCACCAGCTTGCTGATCGGGTTGGTCACCACGGCGCCGACCTGCCCGGCCAGCGCCAGTTCGACAGCGCGGGCGATACTGTCGATCACCGCCGGCGCATTGGCCACATCCGGCGCCCCCGGCCGCGCGGCACAGGCCAGCCCGACCGGCAGAACCGGCAGCGCCTCACCAAAAACCGCGGCCGCCTGCGCCGCATCCGCCACCACACGCACCGGCACGCCGGGATAAAGCGCCGGATCGCCCAACACCATAAATCCCGGCCCGCCCACGCGCAGGGCGCGCCAGGCGGCCACCGTCAGTTCCGGCCCAACCCCGGCCGGGTCCCCCATGGTCAGGGCCAGCATCCGCGGCACACCGGCCTCCATCGTCAGCCGCCGAACCGGCGATCGTGCGCCAGGGCTTCCAGCACCCGAACCCAGGAGCGAATGCCCTTGTGGAACGAGATCAGGTCATATTTCTCGTTGGGCGAATGAATGCGGTCGTCATCCCGCGCAAACCCGACCAGCAGCGAGTCCATGTCGAGCGCCTGCCGCACTTCCGACACGACCGGGATCGACCCGCCGCTGCCGATCGTCACCGCCGGCCGGCCCCATTCCTCGCCCAGAGCCGCCAGCGTGACCCCCAATCCCGGCCCGTCCGCCGGCACGACGCTGGCCCGCGACCCGCCATGTCCCGCGAACGTCACCGAGCAGTCGGCCGGCAGCATGGCCCGCACATGGGCATGGAATGCGTCGCGGATACGCGCCGGGTCCTGCCCCGACACCAGCCGGAACGACACCTTGGCCGAAGCCTGCGCCGGCAGCACGGTCTTGAACCCGTCATCGGCATAACCGCCGCTGATGCCGTTGATCTCGAAAGTCGGCCGGCACCACGTCTGCTCCACGGCGGTATAGCCGCGCTCGCCCGCCGGCACCGACAGCCCGACCGGCCCCAGGAACTCGGCATCGGACGGCGCAATGGCGCGCCACTGGTCACGCACTTCGGCCGACGGGTCCTGCACGCCATCATAAAAGCCGGGCAACGTCACCCGCCCGCTCTCATGGTCACGCACCGAGGCCAGAATCCAGCTCAGCAATTCCAGCGGGTTACGGGCAGCGTTGCCATAAATGCCGGAATGCAGGTCGCGATTGGCGCAATGGATCGTGATTTCCTCGCCAACCATGCCGCGCAGCGCGGTGGTGATGGCCGGCACGCCGCCATCCAGCATTCCGGTATCGCAGATCAGCGCGACATCGGCGCGCAGTTCCTCACGATTGGCCTGCAGGAACGGCAGCAGGTTCGCCCCGCCGCTTTCCTCCTCGCCCTCGATCACCAGCGACACACGCAGCGGCAGCGTACCGTGTTCGGCCTTCAGCGCACGCAGGGCCTCGATGAAGGTCATCACCTGGCCCTTGTCGTCCGATGCACCGCGCGCAACGATCCGCGCTCCCGCCTCGTCACGCACGATGCGCGGGTCGAAGGGCGTCGTCTCCCACAATTCCAGCGGATCGACCGGCTGCACGTCGTAATGGCCATAGAACAGCACATGCGGCAGCCGCCGGGCCGAGGCATCGGCCGACCGGTCATGCGCCACTACCATCGGGTGGCCCGGGGTCTCGCGCACCGAGGCTTCCAGCCCGATCGCCGCCAGTTCGTCGCGCAGCCACTCGGCGGCGCGACGGCAATCCCCGGCATGGGCGGGCTGGGCGGAAATGCTGGGAATGCGCAGGAAGTCGAACAGCCGCTCCAGGCTCGCCTCCAGCGTGCGGTCCACCCTGTCCAGCACCGGCGCCAGGTCACGTCCGTTCGTCATCATCGTCCATCCTCGATCCGGAATGCGGCACGCGCCGCGAGTCAGTCGGGAATGTGCGAACAGGACGCAGGAAATGCAATGCGTGGCCGAGAGATGGCATGTCCCTTCTTTTTCTGAAGAAAAAGAAGCAAAAAGACGTTTATCCGTTCAGGAACATCGCGTACTGCCAGCACTGGCCCCCTGACCGGATCAGAGGTTTCCGGTTCTTTTTTCCATCAAAGAACATCAGCTTACCGCCCGCCGCCCACGCTGCAACGCCGCAAAATCCACCCCCTGCATCAGCACGGGCGGAAATCCCGCATCCCGCGTCAGTTCGGCCAGCAGATTGCGCGCGCCGGGAAACAGCAGGGCCGGAATCTCGACCAGAAGCAGCGGCTCCAGCATTTCCGGCGCGGCAACCCCGCCTGCGGCGCGCAGGTTGACCAGCCCGGCATAGGCCAGGTCGGCCTCGAACAGCACCTGCTCGTCCGGCCCCCGCCCCTGGCAGCGCAGCACCAGCGCAACCTCGAACAACGGCGCGCCATCGGCGACCTGCCGCGCATCCACGTCCAGATCCAGATGCAGGCGCGGCAGCCCTTTCGGCGCGGCATGCACCGCCGGCGCTCCGGGCACCTCCAGCCGCACCGACTTCACATACTGGCTGACAATCTCGCCGCGCGGCACAGCCATGCCATCCGCCGCGCCGGCAACCGTGGCGGTCGCGTCTCCATCATGCATCGTGCCCACGTACTCCGGATCGTGAAGCCACGATTGTGCTCCAGGCAAGGTGAACGGGGCGTTTACCCAGCGTGGATTTTATCGCTTCAGATGAATTGCCCGCGCAGAAAGCCCAGAGCGGGCAGGGGGCGCCAGGCACGCGGCAGATCGGCACGGCGGATGGGCTGCACGCTGTATCGGGGAACGGGCTGGCGACTCTGGCGCAGGAAGGCGGCATAGGCCCGGACCTGCTGCTCCCGCCAGTCGCGGTCGGCCATCGCCGCCGGGCGGCCGGGATAGATTTCCGCAATGCGCAGGGCCCGGCCGACAGTCGCCACGACGGCCCACACCATGTCGTCCTTGCGTCCGGTGCGTTGAAACGCGATGATTTCGCTCAAGAGCCTGCTCCGCCCCGATCCGGCAACGACACCATGCCGGCGTGGTGGAAATCAAGGCCGATCTGCGGGCGTCGGCTCGCCGCACGGCCATGTCCGGCTTTCCTTGCCGGACATCGCGCGAAACGGTAGGAGGCTGCCCATGCTGCGTCTACTCGTCACCTTGCCCTTCCTGCTGGGGCTGATCGTCTTCAGCGCCTGCAATCAGGACCCGATCCAGATGTGGTTCCTCGACTGGGGATGGAAATCCTCGGTCGGCGTGCTGACGCTGGTCGTCGCCGCCGCGTTCTTCCTTCTCGGCGCGGTCACGGTCTGGTTCGCCGAACTGCGCCAGCGTGGACGCGCCCGCCGGGCGGAACAGCAGGTCCGCGCGCTGGAGGAACAGGTGGCCGAACTCCGCCGCCAGCAGGCCGAAACCTACAACCCGCCCCCCACGGCCGTGCCCGTATCCACCGCGCTGCCCGTATCCCATGAGGCGCCATTGCCATGACGACCCGCCGGACACGCCTGATCGTGGCGCTGGATACCAAGGACGAGGCCCAGGCCGCGCGCTGGCGCGACCAGACCGCCGCCAGCGCCGACGCCATCAAGCTGGGGCTGGAATTCACTTATGCACAGGGGCTGGACGCGGTGCGCCGGGTCGCGAAGGGGCACAGCCTGTTCCTGGACCTGAAGCTGCACGACATCCCCAATACCGTCGGTTCGGCCATCGGCAGCCTGGCCAACACCCGCCCGGCGATGCTGACGATTCACGCCCAGGGCGGCAGCGCCATGATCGCCGCGGCCCGCGCCGCCGTGGACCGCGCCTTTCCCGCCGATGCGCGCCCCCTGCTGCTGGCGGTCACGGTCCTGACCAGCATGGACGCCGCGGCCCTACACGAAATCGGCGTCCATGACGATCCATGCCAGCAGGTGCTGCGCCTGGGCGCGCTGGCAGTCGCGGCCGGCGCCGACGGCCTGATCTGCTCGCCGCACGAAATCATCCCCCTGCGCGACCGCCTGGGCGACGCACCGGTCCTGGTAGTACCCGGCATCCGCCCCGCCGGGGCCGAAACCGGCGACCAGAAACGTGTCATGACCCCCACCCAGGCCCGCAAGGCCGGCGCCGACTGGATCGTGGTCGGCCGGCCGATCACCACCGCCGCCGATCCCGCGGCCGCCGCCGCCGCCGTGGCGGCCGAACTCGCCGGCTGACACCGTGGCTGACTCGCCGGCTGACTCGGCGGCCCCGCCCATCGGCATCAAGATCTGCGGCCTGACCGAGCCCGAAGGGCTGGACGCCGCGATCGCCCATGGCGCCGACTGGGTGGGCTTCGTCTTCTTCGCGCGCTCTCCCCGCGCCGTCACCCCGGCGCAGGCCGCACCCCTGGCCGCGCGCGTGCCACCGGGCGGCCCGCAGCGGATCGGCCTGTTCGTCGCCCCGGATGATGACGCGATCGCGGCAACCCTGGATGCGGTCGCGCTGGACGGATTGCAGATCTACGCCCCCGAGGCCCGCGCGCTGGAAATCCGCGAGAGATTCCGCCTGCCGGTCTGGCACGCACGGGGCGTCACCACGACGGCCGACCTGCCGGCCACCAGCAGGCTGGACGGGCTGGTGATCGAATCCCGGCCGCCTGCCGGGGCGGACCGTCCGGGCGGCAACGCGCAGCCAATCGACTGGACCCTCCCGAAAGACTGGCAGGCCCCCGTCCCGTGGATGCTGGCGGGCGGGCTGACACCCGAGACCGTCGCGCTGGCGATCGCCCTCAGCGGCGCCCCGGCGGTCGATGTCTCATCCGGCGTGGAAAGCGCGCCGGGCCGCAAGGATGCGCGCCTGATCGCACGCTTCATCCAGGCAGCCCGGCAGGGCGCTTACCAGCGCCCGTAACCGTAAGGGTAGGCGTACGCCGGATACGGGTACACAGGATACGCCGGGTAAGCAGGATAAGCCGGATAAGGATAAGCATACGCCGGATAAGCCGGCGGATAATAACGGTACCGATACCCGTAATAAGGCGAGGCCAGCGCGGAGCCCGCCAGCACGCCGACGCCGAAACCACCCAGGCCCCAGCCCCAGCG